>CAYWBJ010000211.1:0-6851 GCA_964456165.1 uncultured Gemmatimonadaceae bacterium
GCGGGCGATGTTGATGCGTCGAGATGCGCGCTCACGGACCTCGACGCCGGCCTTCTCGACGTCTTCCTGCAGCAGCTGCAACTGGATATCGATGGCGCCGAGGGGGTTGCCCACCTCATGGGCGACGGAGGCGGCGAGGCGGCCGAGCGCCGTCATCTTCTCCGACTGCCACACGGTCCGTTCGGCCCGCTTCAGGTCGGTGACTTCCGCGAGTGTCAACAGCGTGCCCAGGGAGGCGGAGTCGTCGTCGGCGAGGTGCATCGAGTTAACTCGTAGCCAGGTGGTCCGGTGGGTGGTTGCCGGTCCCGCCGGCGCCGGCGGGACCGGGTAGAACTGGATGTCTTCGTCGCTCAGGCGCTCGCCGGCGAGCGCCCGGCGGAACATGTCGCTCAGGTCGCTCTCGACCGCTAGGGCGTCGAGCACCCGGTTGCCGCGACGCAGTTCGACGCTGAGCATCCGGGCGCATGCAGGGTTGGCGAGCACGATGCGGCCGGCATCGTCGATCAATACTACGCCGTCGGCGAGACTGGCCAGGACATGCTGCGCCTGGGAAACGGCACCGGCGGCTTCCTCTAGCGCTGCTGAAGCCACGGATTCGATCGGGTTGCCCGGCGTTGACATCTAGCGGGGTTATAGGTAGCGTCTCTGGTTTTCGCGAATACCATATACAATAATGGATAACATACGAGATCGAAAGCGGCAGATTCAGGCGATGTTCAACGGCATCGCCCGTCGCTACGATCTGCTGAACCACCTGCTCAGCGGCGGCATCGACCTGTACTGGCGGCGTCGCGCCCTGCGCCGCGTGCGGCAGCGGACGCCGGGCAACGTCCTCGACCTGGCCACCGGCACCGGCGACTTCGCGCTCAGCTCCCATCGGCTCGGACCTCGTCGGATCGTCGGCGTTGACGTGGCCTTGAACATGCTGCGTCTCGGTGTTGCCAAGGTCGAGCGCTCGTCTTTGGCTGTGAAGCCGGTGCTTTTAGGCGGCGACGCCGAGCAGCTCCCCTTCGTCGACGGCGCCTACGACATGGTGACTGTGGCCTTCGGCGTCCGCAACTTCGGCTCCATTCCGGCTGGTTTGGGCGAGGCCTGGAGGGTGCTGGGCAAGGGTGGTGAGCTTGTCGTGCTCGAGTTCTCCGAGCCGCATTTGCCCTTGTTTCGCCAGCTTTACCGATTCTATTTCAACCGCGTTCTGCCCCTGGTCGGAGGGGTGATTTCCGGCAATCGTCAGGCGTACTCGTACCTGCCGAGATCGGTGGGGGATTTCCCACAGGGGGAGGGGTTTCTGGAGTTGATGCGGGCAGCGGGTTTTGTAGAGGTGGAGGCAAGGCGGCTGACGCTGGGGATCTGTTGCTGTTATTGGGGGAGGAAGGCTGGTTGACTCGGGGAGAGGTTGGCGGATATTATGGCTCCGGTGGGAAGTGCGGGCACCCACGCCCCCGGACTCAAACTCCAAGCGAACGTTTCCCATACTCCCCCCGTCTGTTGCGGAGCGTTGTACTTTCTGTTTACGCCTTTCTGTTGTAGGTCTGACTGATGTACGAAGAGCTAATTGATCGCGCTGGGCTGAGCACCGTGCACCGCAAGGTGGTGGAAGGGGTGCGGTTGGATCAGGGGGATGGGGAGCGGTTGTACGGGTGTGCGGATCTGCCGGTGCTGGGGTATCTGGCGAATCTGGTGCGGGACCGGGATCACGGGGACCGGACGTACTACGTGCGCAATCAGCATATCAACTACACCAACGTCTGCAATAAGCTTTGCCGGTTCTGCTCGTTCTACGTCAAGCCCAAAGACGAGCTGGGTTATGTGTTGTCGCCGGAGCAGGTGCAGGCGCGGGTCAGGGAGTACATGGGGGCGCCGATCACCGAGATACACATGGTCGGCGGGGTGAACCCGAAGCTGCCCTACGAGTACTACCTGGACCTGCTGCGGGCCATGAAGGAGGCGCGGCCGGAGGCGCACCTGAAGGCGTTTACGATGATCGAGCTGGCGCAGATCCAGCGGGTGGCAAGGAAGCCGATGATCGAGGTGCTCGAGGATCTGAAGGGGGCGGGGCTGGAGAGCATTCCCGGAGGTGGGGCGGAGGTGTTCAGCGATCGGGTGCAGGGGGATCTCTTCTGGACCAAAAGCGACTCCGAGGAGTGGCTGGCGATCGCCGCCACTGCGCACCAGGTCGGGTTGCCGACTAATGCGACCATGTTGTACGGTCACATCGAGAACCCGGCCGAGAAGGTCTACCATCTCTGCCGGCTGCGGGATCTGCAGGACGAGTCCGGTGGCTTCCTCGCCTACATCCCGCTCTCCTTCCACCCGGAGCGCACGGAGCTCGAGGATCTGCCCGGGCCCAGCGGTTGCCTGGATCTGAAGGAAATTGCCATCGGTCGGTTGATGTTAGACAACTTTCCCAACATCAAGACTTTCTGGATCATGAACACGATCGAGATCTCGCAGACTGCGCTGTGGTATGGGGCCAATGACATCGACGGCACCATCATGGATTACGAGATTACCCGCGAGTCCTTTGTGGCGACCCGACAGCGGCTCACGCAGCAGCAGCTGCTGGATCGGATCGTCGAGGCGGGGCGGATACCGGTGGAACGGGACAGTCTCTACAACCTGGTCGGCGGCGCCGTCGAAGAGGCGGCCGGCTGATGGCCATCTCCGAGATCGCCGCCAAGGTCTTCGCGGGCGAGCGGCTGGACCAGGCCGACGCGCTCCGCCTTTTCGCGCATTCGAACCTGTCCGAGCTGGGAATGTTGGCCGACCTGGTGCGGCGGCGCAAGCATCCCGATCCGGTGGTTACCTACAACGTCGGCCGCAATATCAACTACACCAACGTATGCTGGGTGAAGTGCGATTTTTGCGCCTTCTATCGTCCCCCTGGCTCCGACGAGGGTTACACCCTGCCGTTGGAGGAGATCCACGGCAAGATCGACGAGCTGGTGGCCTTCGGCGGCCAGGAGCCGAAGGCGTGTGAGATCCTCATGCAAGGCGGGCTCAATCCGAAGCTGCGCCTCGACTACTACGAGGAGCTCCTCGGCGCGATTCGCGATCGCTACCCGATGGTGCAGTTGCACTGCCTGTCAGCGACCGAGATCATCTACATCGCCCACCTGTCGCGGCTGTCGCTCGAGGAGACCATCCGTCGTCTGCGTGACGCCGGCCTGGACTCAATCCCCGGGGCGGGAGCCGAGATCCTGAACGACGACGTCCGCGACATCATCGGTTTCCGCAAGGATCGCACGCGCGAATGGCTACAGGTCCACCGGATCGCCCATGGTCTCGGGATGCGGACCACGGCGACGATGATGTACGGGCACGTCGAGACCGTGGCGCAGCGAGTTGAGCACCTGCAGCTGATACGCGATCTGCAGGACGAGACGGGCGGTTTCACCGCCTTCATCACTTGGAACTTCCAGCCGGACGAAACCGACCTGGGCGCCGATGCCGATCGCTGGAACGGGATGAAGGCGACGGGCTTCGACCATCTGCGCACCGTGGCCGTATCGCGATTGTTTCTCGACAACATCGACAGCCTGCAGGCTTCGTGGGTGACCCAGGGGCCCAAGATCGCCCAAGTCAGCCTGCGCTACGGCGTCAACGACTTTGGCAGCACCATGCTGGAGGAGAACGTCGTGAGCGCCGCTGGAACCAGCCACACCAACGAGATGAACCTGGCCACCATGCGCCGCCTCGTCGAGGCCGCCGGCTACCGCCTGCAGCGGCGCAACACGCGTTATGAGCCGGTGGCGCAGGAGCCGCGGCCCGAGCTGCTGCGAAAGGCTGCGACCGCATGAGCCTGCGCCTGGGGGCCGTGGCATTCCTCAACGGCCGGCCCCTGGTCGCCTCGCTGGAGGCTGACCCGCGATTCGTCGTCTCTTTTTCCGTCCCATCGGCATGCGCCCGCCAGCTCCGGACGGGGGCGATCGAACTGGGGCAGATTCCATCGATCGATTATGCCCGCAGTCCCGAGCCCTACTGCATCCTGCCCCAGGTGGCGATCGGTTCTCGCGGCGACGTGCTCACCGTGCGGTTGTACCATACCTGTCCGCCGGCCCAGCTGCGCCGCGTCGCGCTGGACCTGAGCTCGCTGACTTCGGTCGCCCTGGTCCGCATCCTGCTGGCGGAGTGTTTTGCGGTGACTCCGGAATTCGTCGATGCCGAGCCGAACCTGGATGCGATGCTGGGCCGGGCCGACGGAGCGCTGCTGATCGGCGACAGCGTCTTCGCCAACCTCGACACCAAGACCGCGAGTCTCGACCTCGGGCGCCTCTGGTCGGACCTGACCGGCCTGCCCTTCGTCTATGCCTTCTGGGCCGGGCGATGCGGCGCCCTGACCGGCGCCGAGGCAGCCGCACTGGTGTGCGCGGCCCGGGATGGTGAGGGCGAGATACCCCGGATCGCCGCCGAACAGGCTGCGGACGAGGCGACAGCCAGGTTGTACGAGGAATATCTGACGAGCAACATTTCCTATGCCCTGGGGCAAGAGGAGATCGCCGGCCTCAACCGTTTCTACGGCCTGGCCGAGGACCACGGCCTGATCGGTGCGGTTCCCCCACTGCGTTTCTTCCCCGCGGAGTAATGCAGATGAGCGGGGCGGTGGCGGCCGTGGTGACCTACGGCCGCATGATCAAGTTTTCCCACAGCATCTTCGCCCTCCCATTCGCCCTGAGCGGGGCGTTGCTCGCGGCCCGTGGTTCCGGCATCACGGCCGGCCAGATCGGCTGGATCGTCCTCGCCATGGTGGTGGCGCGCAGCGCGGCGATGGGGTTCAATCGGTTGGCCGACCGAAACCTGGACGCCGCGAATCCGCGAACCCGGGGGAGGGAGCTGCCCGCCGGTCTGGTATCCCCCAATGCTGTGGTCGCGCTGGTGGCAGGTTCGTCAGCCCTGCTCATCTTCGCCGCTTCCCAGCTCAACCCGCTGTGTCTGTACCTGGCGCCGGCCGTGCTGCTGGTTCTTCTGGGTTACTCCTTGACCAAGCGATTCACCTGGTTGTCGCACGTGGTGCTCGGGGCATGTCTCGGTGGCGCACCCCTGGGAGCGTGGATTGCGGTGGCGGGGGAGTTTGCCCTGGTCCCGATCGTCCTCGGGCTCGCGGTGGTCACCTGGGTGGCCGGTTTCGACATCATCTACGCCTGCCAGGATGCGGAGTTCGACCGGGAGGCCGGGTTGCACTCGATTCCGGCGCGGTTCGGGATCGGTCTGGCGTTGTTCGTGGCGCGGGGACTGCATGTGGTGGCGGTAGGGGTGATGGTGCTGGTGGGGCAGATGGCCGGGTTGGGGGTCGTATACATGGCCGGAGTGGTGGTGGTTGCGGGGTTACTGCTTTGGGAGCATCGGCTGGTGCGGGCGGATGATCTGTCGCGACTGGATATGGCGTTTTTTACGATGAACGGGATTATCAGTGTGGTGTTTTTCGGGTTTCTGGCGGGGGATGTTTTTCTGGTTGGGGAGGGGGTGGGGGTGAGGTGGTAGGTGGTTCTGCTGGGAGCGACTGGGTGTGGGTTTCTGCAAGCGGGAGCGAGCGGGAACTCACACCCGGCCACCTTCGGTGAGCCTGTATTGTGTATTGAACGACCGTAGGCACCCGAGTGCTGAGGAGTCGGGATTGTAGAGAGACGACTATCGCAGCGCCAGGGCAACTTCAGGAACTGTGTGAGTCTGGAGAGGGCCGAAATGAACGATGCCAACGAGATCGGATTCGAGGAACTGGTGGCTTCTGCGGATGAGGGGATTTACGGGATGCGGACGCGGGCGATGGGGCCGGAGGGGCGGCTGTCGCTGGCGGCGGAGGAGGTGGTGGGGTCGCCTAGTGGGAACATCTATGGTTACAGTCAGAATGCGGGAATGGGGTGGGATCCGCAGCGGATGGATGGGGGGCAGTTTCTTATCCTGAGCACGCTGGGCGGGGTGCGGGCGCCGGACGGCCGGCCGATCGCGCTCGGGTATCATACCGGGCACTGGGAGGTCGGGCTGCTCGTCGAGGCGGCGGCGGAGGAGATTCAGCGAAGGGGCGGGATTCCGTTTGCCGCGCACTGTTCGGATCCGTGCGACGGGCGCTCGCAGGGTACCACGGGGATGTTCGACAGCCTGCCTTACCGCAACGATGCGGCAACGGTGCTGGGACGGCTGATCCGCTCGCTGCCGACACGGCGGGGCGTAATGGGGATCGGCACCTGCGACAAGGGGCTGCCAGCGATCCTGATCGCGCTGGCCGGCGCCCGGACGCTGCCGGTGGTAGCGGTGCCGGGCGGGGTTACCCTGCCGCCGGAACGAGGGGAGGACGCGGGCAAGATCCAGTCAGTGGGCACGCGGCTGGCGCACGGCGAGATGACGATCGACCAGGTCAACGACCTGGGCTGCCGCGCCTGCGCTACCGCCGGCGGCGGCTGTCAGTTTCTCGGCACGGCGGCGACGACCCAGGTCGTTGGTGAGGCGCTGGGACTGTCGCTGCCGCACGCGGCGCTGGCGCCATCCGGAGAGGCGGTGTGGCGGGACATGGCCGTGCGCTCGGGCCGGGCACTGATGGCCCTCGAGCGGGCTGGAATCACCTCCAGCCAGATCGTCACCGACGAGGCGCTGCAGAATGCGATGGTCGTGCATGCCGCCTTCGGCGGCTCGACCAACCTGATCCTCCACATTCCGGCGATAGCGCACGCCGCCGGTCGCCGCCGCCCGATGGTGGAGGACTGGGACCGGATCAACCAGCAGGTCCCCCGTCTGGTGGATGTGCTGCCTAACGGGCCGGTCGGTCACGTCACCGTCCGCGCCTTCCTGGCCGGCGGGGTGCCGGAAGTGATGCTGCATCTGCGGCGGCAGGGGCTGCTGCGCGAGGAGGCCCTGAC
>CAYWBJ010000212.1:0-2465 GCA_964456165.1 uncultured Gemmatimonadaceae bacterium
GCCTACTGAGATTCCCGGCGGTCCCTACCTATCTTTCCCGCCTTCGACTTTTCCTGAATCAGGCCCAAGGTTTCCCGGGCGGTATCGGATCTGTCCGTGGCGGCGTAACCCTTCGCGAGTGCCCGGAGCAACGGGACGGCGTTGGGCGCCGCAGGCAGGACCTTTTCGAGCAGGTCGATTCCCGCGGGATAGTTGCCGGACTCGATCTCGGCCAGTCCCAGATTGACGCGAGCGGGGACATAGGATTCGTCGATCTGCAGGGCTGTCTGCAGGTGTCGGCGGGCGCCGGCGAGGTCTCCTGCCGCCAGGGCTGCGGCGCCGGCGGCGCTCGGCGCTTCGGGGCGGTTGGGATCCAGGCTGGCCGCGTGGGCGAAGGTGGCCTGGGCGTCCTCGGCGCGGCCGGCCTGGTGTTGGGCGCGGCCGAGATCGTAGGTCGTCCAGTACGCTTGCGGCTGCAGGCGGTGTGCGGCCTCGAGGTGTTCGACCGCCTCACCTGGCCGACCGAGACGGAGGAGCCAGCGGCCGAGCTCGTGGCGCGCTTCACGGAGGTCTGGAGCCATGCGAACTGTCGTCTCGAGCTCCTGGACGGCCGTGCCGAGGTCACCGACGGTCCACAACGCGCGTGCGTGCAGGAACCGCGTGGTCGGGCGCTGCGGGTACAGGTCGATGGCCTGGCGGCTGGCAGCGGCGGCCAGGCGTGGCTGTCCTGTAGCTAGGTGGGCAACTGCCATGTTGTGAAAGGCCGAGGCGTAGTCGGATTCCAGCTCGGTGGCGCGGCGCGAATGCGCGAGTGAGCGGCCGAACTCTTCCTTGCGCAGCATGACCTCGCCGAGGTCGTGCTGTAGCTGGGCGTCACGCGCCAACGGCGGCGGCGCCGGCAGGTTAACCAGGATGCCGGTGAGCAGGATCAGCCCTACGGCCGGCGCACTGGCACGCCATCCACCTGCCCGCCATCGCTCATTGAGCCAGACCAATCCCAGAGCTGCGAACAGCAGCCAGGCGGGCGCCAGGGGCGTGCGGTAACGACTGGTCACGAAGAACAGCACGATCGACAGGGCGTAGCTGCCGAGGAAGAGCCGCACCGTGTCCAGCGTGGGATCGCTCCGACGCCAGGTGGCAACCAGCCCCAGCAGGGCCAGCGGCACGACCAGGCCGTGAGGGAGAGACACCACGGCATCCCACAACAGGAACGACAACAACCGGGAGTGCCCGCGGGCGTAGTAGGGATCTTGGTTGCGCTTGATCTCTGGGCCGGTGAGCAGTTGCCACGTCTTCGCCGCCAGGTTGCCTACCCAGGTCAACGGAGCGTTGATAGTCTCGGCGAAGGCGCGGCGGTAGAAGTAGTCGGAGCGCTCACCGGGTAACTCGTGGCCCTCCCGCAGCGGCTCGGCCATCAGCCGCTCCCAGTGCTGACCCGGATGTATGGCGACGGTGCTGTCAGCCCTGGGATTGTTGCCGATGTAGAAGTTTACCCCACCATTGGTGGATACCAGCACGAACTCGTCCCCGACGGCGGCGTTGCGCCAGGTAACCGGGACTATGGCGCAGGCCAGCCCTATGGCGAAGAGGACCAGCTGCTTGCGCCACCGCTTGTCGGACGAGCGCGATGATACCACGGCATGCGTGATCGCAAGCAGGAGGACGAACAGGAGGATGTTCGGGCGGGTGATGGCGGCAAGACCGCCGAGCAGGCCGGCGGCGAGCCACCAGGGCGGCGATTCCGACTCGCGTGCCTTGATCGCGAGAACCAGCAAGGCCGTGTAGAGAAAGACCTCCAGCGCTACGGCCAGGAGCTCACCCTCGAAGTAGATCAGTGGTCCGTAGAGGGCCATGGCGATGGTTGCTGCCGCCGCGGCCAGTGGTGGCAACAGCCGCAATGCAAGGCGGTAGAGTAGCAGGCAGGAGGCGGCCCCGAGCAGCGCGTGGGCGACCCTGGCAGCCAGGAATACGGAATCCTCGAACAGCCATTGCAGGACTGCGAGAAAGTAGGGGAACAGCGGTGGCTGCCAGAACGCGTCGTCGCCCCCCAGCAGATCGCCGCCGGCTATGCGCCGGGCCTGCTCCAGGAAGGCCTGGGCATCGACGACTGGGGCATCAAAAAAAGGGTTGCTGCGGCTCTCGTACGCGTAGAGGAGCCGGGCAGCGAGGGCGACCAGGAATACGGCAGCAGAGGAGAGACCTCTAGTCGTGTTCATCCAACTTCACGTATTGAACCGGCAGGCCCAGCGCTCCTTCCTCCTCGCCGCTCCTTGCCGCGTTATTGCCTCAGAACGACGTAGTTGAGTTTGCGCTTGCGATGCTGCCCGCCGGGTCCCGTCGCTACAAGCGTAACCGTGTAGATCCCCGGTTTCGCGTAGCGGTGCAGGGGCTCGGCGTCGGTCGAGCTGTTGCCATCGCCGAAGTCCCACCGGTACGACTCCACCTCTCCCTCGGTCTGGTTGGCGAACTGCACGGCGCGCGGATCG
>CAYWBJ010000213.1:0-4686 GCA_964456165.1 uncultured Gemmatimonadaceae bacterium
TTCTGGACGAGACCCGAGACTTCCTCGTCGTCCAGTACGGCTACGAGCGGCAGTACCGCAAGGCCAATCTGGCCAAGCGCAAGCTCCGTTACCTGGTCTATCCCGATCACGCCATACCGTACCGCCACGGTGTTGCCCAGCCGCGACTGAAACTCGAGCGGGTTGTCGAGTATCCCTATCGACGGCTCCGGCTGGCGAGCGCGGCAGCCCTGGTCGTCTGCGTGTGGCAGGGAGTGGAATACTGGCGCGCCCGCGACGAGGTCCGTGATCTGGTTCGCGCCGGGTGGAGTGAGGAGGTGATTCGGGATGGGCGCGCGGATCGGCGCCGGTCCGCGGCGCGGGGCACCTACGCGGCCGTCGGTGGGGCCGCCACCTGGATCATCCGCCTGCGCACGCGGCGGTTCGTCAGGCTCGGGGACGGGACGACGTTCGGGTTTCGGGTCGGCTTCTGAACCTGCCGGCTTCAGAAGCCGATCCGACCGCCCGGGCCTAGTCCAGCAGGTTGAAGAGAGTGGTGATGCCGCCGAACATGCCGGGGAAGCGGAACAGTTCCGGGTCGCAGTTGCGAATCCGCCCGATCACGTCTCTATCGAGCAGGCGCAGTTGGCGCCGGCCGGACTCGACCTCGTCGTCGACGTCGTAGGCGCCGCGCCGCCGCGCCTCTTCCCGGGTGCTGCGGATCTCGTCGTTGCCGGCAATGCGCTCCGACATGGCGCCGAAGAAGGTGGCGAGGTCGTCGCGGCAGGCGTCGGGACAAGCCTGGCCCCGGGAGTGCAGCGCGGCGAAGGCCTGATGCGTCTGCCGCAGCCGGCCGTCGTAGGCATCGGGTACGGCACCCTCGGTGCTGTATGGCGCTGCGTTCCCCAGCAGTGGGGTCTGGTCCTCAGTCTGGAATCGCACCAGCGCGCGGTGACCGCGTCGTGGCCGTGCTCGCAGGCGCACCACCATCCCGGGGAGGATCGTAAAGATCTCCCCCTCTGCCAGGGCGTGCTCGGCAGAGCCGTGCTCGTCGACCACGTCGAGATAGGCCAGGTCAGCGTGGAAGACCGCCAGGTGCTCCCGGGGCAGGCCGTCGATGCCACAGCGTCCGAAGGGGACGGAGACTGCCCAACTGTCGGGCTCGGCCGCGGTGGAGCCCGCAGTCGGCAGGTCGGCCAGATGCTCGAGCTCGGCGGCCAGATCGAAGGCCTCGCGGGCGGGGTCAGTGGGCAGCGGCTCGACGCGGCCATCTGCCGCGATCACAGCCCGATAGGGCACTCCGTAGCCGAACAGCCTAGCGCCCAGTGGGTCGTTTCCGGGCATGGGTCTCGCTCTCCTTTTTTCCGTGGCGCGGGCACTCGGTGGCGCGGGCGCGCAATTCTACGCGGCGGCGTGGCACGGCGCAAGGCGGCAGGGCGGGTGCCTGGCGCTGCGCCGCGCCGAACCCTCAGGGCCGCTTCCTTAACGGCACAATGGCGAACCGCTGCAGGCGGGCGGTTGACACCCGGCCGGCCGGCGGACACCTTCCCGCGATCCCGGCTCCCTCCGGCTCGCACCTCCGAGTCCCGCATCGAAATGAACTGGATCCTGCTGCTGCCCGACCTGATCCCCGTGCTGATCTTCGTGGTTCTCGACAGCCGCGGGCAGGTCAAGCATGCTGTCATCGCGGCGGTCGGTGCGGCGGCCGTGGAGATCGCTTTCAGTTATCTGTTCCTCGGCGGCGTGGACGAGTTCTCGCTGGCCTACGTCGCCCTCTTCCTGCTGTTCGGCGGCCTTTCCTACCGGTTCAACAACTCCCTTTTCTTCAAGTTCAAGCCGGTGGCGATCAGCGGCGTCACGGCAGTCATCTTTCTCGGGGGAGAGCTGGCGGGCAAGCCGATCCTCCTCCTGATCTCGGACCGCTACGGGGACCTGCTGGGCGGAGAGGCCGTCGCCCGGCTCTCCGCCGCGCCGGCGCGTGCCGTTCTGGCGCGCGCCTCGCTCTACATGATCTTCGGGTTGGTGCTGCACGCAATCCTGGTGGCCTGGGTGGCGCTGCGGCTGAACACCTGGTGGTGGTTCGCTGCCCGCACAGGCGGCGGTTTCCTGATCGTGGCGCTGATCCTCCTGATCGCCAGGTGAGCCTCTGCGGGTGGTCGTGTCATTCGGAGGGGATGACCGGCAGGACGAGGCGCGACGGTGAGGGGAGCCCGCAGTGGACGGTGTTGTGCGCCAGGCGCATGGCCTCCGGACCCTCGAAGCCGATCCGCCCGCCGCTGTTGAGATTGCGATCGTAGCGCGGAAAGTTGCTGGACGAGATCTCCAGGCGAACGCGGTGCCCGGGAAGGAAGACGTTCGACGTGTCCCAGAGATCGATGCGAAGCTGGTACACGGCGCCGGGCTCGAGCATCTCGGGTCGGTCGATGCCGTGGCGGAAGCGGGCCCGGCAGATACCCTCGCACAGGATGATCGCGAGTCCCTCCTCGTCCACGTCGACGAGGGCGGCGGTGAAATCGGTGTCCGGGCAGTCGCTCGAGCCGAAGAGGATGGCCGTCACGGGACCGGTCACCTCCAGCGGCTTTTCCAGCGGCGGGGTGTCGAACACCAGCACGTCGGGCCGCTCCTCGAGCAGCCGCCGATCCCGGGGCCCGGTCCGGGCACCGTCCTGGTTCTGCGCGCCCCAGGAAGGACAGGGATCGGCCGGATCGTAGGTGTAGGAGATCGCGCCGGCCGGCAACGGCATCTCGGCGACCAGGTTGCCGTTGTCGCCGAGGAAGCAGTCGGTCCAGCGGGTGCGGGCCAGCGGCCATTCCAGCTCGTGGCGCCACTGGTTCACACCCATGACGAAGAGCTTGATCGGCGGCTCCTCGTCCATCCCCGTATTGATCCCCTTGAGCTGGGTGTCGTACCAGCGCAGGTGCTCGGCTACCACATCGCCGACGGCGTCGGCGCCGAAGGCGCGGTCGGCCAGCTCGCCCCGTTCTCCCAGCGGCTGCTTGCCCCACGGGGCGATCTGATGGCTCCACGGTCCGATGATGATCTTGGTCCGGCTGCGGGCGGCCTTGGTGCGGGCATGCGCGCTCCAGCCGTTGAAGACCTTCAGCGTTTCGTGCAGCAGGGAGTCAAACCAGCCGGTCATGAAAAAGGCTGGCGCTTCCATCTCGGCGTACCGGTCCCGCAGACTGTAGGAACTCCAGAACTCGTCGTACGGCTCATGCTCGACCACGCTGCGGTAGAACGGCGAGTCGCCCAGCTCGGTGAGGGCAGTGTGCAGCGGCAGCCGACGGTGCACGGCAGCCATATCGATCAGGTTGAGGGCCTCCAGCTGCAGGGAGCGGCGCAGGATGGCGACGAAGAACTGGGCTGTGGAGAGGGCGATCACGCCGTCGACGCGATGGTGGCCGTAGTTGTCCTGCTGCGAGGCGATCGGCACCAGGGCCTTGAGGTACCGGCTGCGCCGGCTGGCTGGCACCGTCTGGGTGAAGCCGGGATAGGAGACCCCGAAGGTGCCGATGTTGCCGTCGCACCATGCTTGTGTGCCGATCCACTCGTGGGTGTCGAAGCCGTCGTCGATCTCGCAGACATAGGGTTCCCAGACTCCGTCCGAGTCGTAGCGGCCCCGGCAGTCCTGCAGCACGACCGCGTAGCCGGCTTGCACGAAGGCCGCGGTCCAGCGCAGGTAGCGGGGATCCTGGTTGCTGTAGATCGTCCGCAGCAGCAGGGTGGGGAATCGCTCTCCCTCGTTGGGCAGGTAGATGTCGGCCGACAGCTCGACACCGTCGCGCATCGGGATCGGGCGGTCGAGCCAGAGCCTGAAGGGTTGCTCGGTACTGCCGCGGTAGCTCAGCACGCTAGGCCTCTTATCCGTGGGACACGCGAATGCGGGCCGCCGGCTTGCTGCCGGCGGCGGCTGGATTCAGGGCGCCGGAGCCGAAGACGATGGGGAACGTCTCCCCGGTCACTACCGAACGCGTAACAGCGTCCATGTAGGTGGTGCTGAAAGCCCGCCGCGGCGCATTGGTGCCGTTCACACCGGAGGAGTGGACCAGGAAGTTGTGCAGCAGGATCGCCTCGCCGGCCTCCGCTACCAGATCGATAACCCGCGCTGTCGGGGCGTAGTGGGCGATCTGTTCATCGTCGAGCCAGTGACCTGCGTTGATGACGCCGTGCTGGTGGCTGCCAGGCACGATGCGGACGCAGCCGTTGGCTGGGGTCGAGTCATCCAGGGCAGTCCAGACCGTGACGGTGGGATTGCAGTCGATGCGCCAGCCGACCCCCACGTCCTGGTGCCAGCGCAGCGGCGTGCCGAGCTGGGCCGCTTTGTTCATGAACATGGAGCGGAAGACCGAGACCTGCTCACCGACCAGCTTTCTGGTGATCTCCCGGAACAGCTCGTGCTGCATGTATCGCAGGAACAGGGGATCCTGCTCCAAGTCGTCTATGCGGCGGTAGGCCAGGGTCGAGGCCACGTGGTGGTTGCTGGTAGCCTGTTCCCCCTCCGCCACGATCCCCGGGTCGAGCTGGAAGCGCATGTTCTCGTAGCGCACCCGGCCGCGCATGATGTCGTCGAGGCGCGTCTGCAGCGCTGCCAGCTCGCCGGTGGACAGCAGCACCCCGAGACGGACGAACCCCTGGCTGCGGAATTGTTCCTGCGCGCTCCTGTCGAAGGGGACGGTCGGCCTCATCTTGTTGGCAGGTGTCAGCGTTCGAGCAGCGGCCGCAACTCGT
>CAYWBJ010000214.1:0-13724 GCA_964456165.1 uncultured Gemmatimonadaceae bacterium
TCCGCGACCTGAAGCCGGAGATCTCCCTGGGACTCGGGATAGTGGACATCAAGGACAACGAGGTGGAGGAAGCCGACGAGCTGGCCCGCCGCATCGAAGGCGCCGTCGAGCTGCTGGGCGCCGAGCGCATCAAGTGGGTGCACCCCGACTGCGGCTTCTGGATGCTGCAGCGCTCGGTCGCCGACCGCAAGATGACGGCGCTGGTGGCCGGCCGCGACGCGTTTGCCGGCTGAGCCGGCGCTGATTCCGGGGCGCCAGTCCCGAACTCCCTCTTTCCGGTCGAGACGCCGCTTCAGGGCTGAACGGCGTCGTTTCCGGCCCCACCGGCGTCTGGCGCAAGGCGATCCGCCGCCAGGCGGCGGGCTTCGGCAAAGGCGAGGTTCGCCCGTTCGTAGTCTCCCAGCTTCCGATAGACCATCCCCAGATTGCGATAGCCGTGCGCAGACCCGGGATCCCGACGTACGGCCATCACCAACAGATGCTCGGCGCGTTCGAAATCGCCGTCCGCGAAGGCGAGGGCGCCCAGGTTCCGCAGCGCCGGTGCGAAAGTCGAGTCGAGGCGCACCGCATGCTCTAGCGCTTCGAGCTGCTCGGTGCGTCGACCCAGCTTCGCGTTGGCGCTGCTCAGGGCGTAATAGATATGTGGCGTGCGTCGATGGCGCGCCGCCGCCGCGAAGGCCTGGCGCGCGCCGGCGGGATCGCCGCTTAGCATCCGGAGGTCCCCCATCGAACGCTGTCCACGGTATTGGGTGACGGGGCGGGGGTCGCTCCGCAGGGCGGCTGCGTAGGCCTCGCGGGCTGACCCCAAGCGCCGGTCCCGCAGGAAGAAGTCGCCGAGGTTGAGCCATGGCAGGGCGTGGTCGGGAGCCGCCGCCAGCGCCCGCCTGAGGGTGGGCTCGATCAGGTCGCGGCGGTCCTGGCGCTCGAAGAGGCCGGCCAGGCTGTTGAGGACGTCGGAGTCGGACGGGTTCCGGGCCAGCTCCCGCTGCAAGGCGGCTTGGGCGCGGTCGTAGTCGCCGTTGCGGAGGTGGACCTGGGACTGCAGCCAGTTCGAGCGCAGATGGTCGACCGACCGGGCGTCCACGCCGGTGTGGACGAGGAGGAAGGCGCCGGCGGCGATCAGGAGGAAGGTGCCCAGACGCACGGCGTTGCGCTCGCGGATCAGGCTCCAGGTCAGCCAGACGCCGTTGGCGGCGAAAAGCAGGAGGAAGGGGAGCGCCGGCAGCCGGTAGCGGGCACAGACGGTGAAGGTCATTCCCGAGGCCAGGTAGGCGAGAACGAGACCGCCGAGCAGCAGGAATTCCCGCTCTGTGCGGCGGTACCAGGCGGCTGCTGCCAGCGCCAGGGGGACGACCAGCCCGAACGTGAGCAGCCACCGGCTCAATCGGCTGTGGGACTCGTAATACCGCAGGTCGACGCTGACGGGTATCTCGAACTGGTGCCAGAACAGCCGGAACTTCTGGTAGAGCAGGCTCACGTAGGCGGTCGGCTGCTCGGCGATGAAGGCCAGGCTGGCGTCGAGAAAATACCGGCCCCGGTTGGCCGGCGTGTCGTGGCCTTCTGCGTAGGGCAAGCTCTCCAGACGCTGCCAGGACAGACCTTGGCGGGCGTATGGGGTGCCGTCGGCGTCCTGGTTGGTGCCCTGGTACAGGCTCCACCGCCCCTGGAAGGGGACCGGCACTCTCTGGACGGCGATATTGCGCAGGGCGAATGGGGCGAGAAGCAGGACGGTGGCACCCAGGAAGGCCAGAGATGGCAGCCAGCGTCTGTTTGCGGTGCGGGTCTCAGCGCTGATCCACCACAGCGCCAGCGGCAGGATCAGCAGGGTGTTGCCGCGGGTGCTGACCAGCAGCGCCATGGTCAGGCCGGCCAGCGCCGCCGCGGTCAAGGTCCATGGACCAGAGCGAAGCAGCTGCAGCGCCAGGACCAGCTGCAGGAGGATCACCAGCGTCGTCGCCAGCAGCTCGCCGTTGAAGAAGACGAAGGGCCAGTAGAAGGCTGCAAGCAGGCCGGCGATCGCCGGCACCTGGGCGGGTACCAGATCGCTCCGGCGCTGGCGGATGTGGTGTTCGTGAATCCCTGGCTGTATCACGCCGTTTACGGCAACTCGGGACCCGGAGAAACATCGTTCTGAAGTTTGTGGAGAAGCCGACGACCGATGCCGCCCTGGCGCAGCTGCGGGAGCACTCACAGCAGTTCTTCGTCCCCCACAAGGCACTCATCGCCGATCGCGGGCCGCGCATCCGGAAGATGGCGGCCGACCTCCTCGAGCTCGGCCGGAAAGCGGCGATGGTCTGAGTCGTCTCGCATCAATCGCGTCTGCTGTTCTTAAAAGGCTGTAAGACATGACCGAAGACGAAATCTACTTTTTCGATCTGAAGAGCAGATCCTCGGGATAGTGTCAGCTTTTCTCGAGTGGAGGGCACCATCAACCAGTAGCAACCAGAATCACCCTATTTTGAGGGAAGATTGAGGGAAAATGCCTCCCTGTGAATTGCCGCTGGAGTACCTAGAAAATCTGGCGGCGTCGCAGTCCGTCAACTGATGACATCTTGCGCAGGAGGACTCCAGGACTTGCCGGGCAAGCTGGGCGACGAACCGCTGCCATGCGGCGAGGATTGGGTGGAATGGGGAGGCGAATCGATCTGGGCCGAAGGCTTCATGGGAGGAGGGGCCGTTCGGCGCATGCTCATCACCGGACACCGTGGTTGAAGTCGGTCGTGTCAGGAACATGGCGACGGGCTGTATCGAAGTTGTGAACCCGCCGGCGGCGAAGATAAGACATGGCGAGTGTGTCACCCCGTCATCGGCAAGCTGTTTGCCCAGTTCCGCTCGCAGGGCTTCAAGATGGGAGCGAGGTTGTCGGGCACAGTGGACATGCTATGTTTCAGATGGCCGTCGTGGCGATTAGAGCAGAAGTTGCTGGCGAGATTCTGTCTCGAATCAGGCGTTTTCGCTATTATCCTACAAGGTAGAACATCGCCTTCCAAAGCAGATTACCAGCGAGACCGACATGGCCCGTCCAAAAGTACTGATAGCATCCAGCCAATGGGTTCGAGAGAATTACGCCGAGGCCGAGTTGAAGCGATTGCATCGCCTTTGCGACCTGGATCTGTTCGAGTGCGACGACGATCAGGGCGCGGCCAATTCTGATTTGGTCGCCCGACTAGCGAAGGTGCAAGGTCTCATACTGTGTCCCGGCGCCCCGAGAATCGACGCTGCCGCAATGGACCAGGCGTCCGACTTGAAGATCATCGGCGAAACGGAAGGCGACCGGTTTGCCGACCGCATCGACGTGGAAGCGGCCTGGGAGCGCGGGATCCGCACGGTCGACACCACCAACGGATCCTCCTATCCAGTGGCCGAATGGGCCCTGGCCCTGATCCTGATTTCGCTGCGCAATGCCGGCCAACACTTCCGCCGCGTCATCAGCGGCATCGTGCCCTCGTGGGCCCACAAGATCGACCCGGGATTTCAGAACGGGGATCTGACCGGGAAACGGGTGGGCCTCATCGGCTGCGGCCACATCGGCCGGCGACTGATCAAGCTGCTGCGGCCGTTCGAAACCGAGATCTGGGTGCACGATCCCTACCTGGCGGCGGAGATGGCAGACGCGGTCGGGTTTCTCCAGACCTCCCTCGACAATGTGCTCACCAAGTGCGACGTGATCGTTTCCCTGGTGCCGATCACGCCGACAACCGAGGGGATGATCGGCCAGCGGGAGCTGGATCTGATCCCCGACGGCCGGGTGTTCGTCAACGTGTCGCGGGGAAAAGTCGTGGATTCGGAGGCGCTGGTGGCCAGGCTCAAGCGCGGCGGACTGATCGCCGGGCTGGACGTGTTCGATCCCGAGCCTTTCGGCGATCACGAGATCATTCACCTCGAAAACGTCTTTCTCAGTCCCCACATCGCCGGGGAAACCACCAGCACCTACTTCCAGATGTTCAAGCTCATGGTCGACGAATTCGAGCGCTTCTTCAACGGCCACGAAACCCAGTTCGATCTGACGATGCGGTCCGTCGCCAACCGCCGGGGCACAGATCCTAGTTGAGAGTTCGCAACAACAGGAGACGGGTACGGCTCATTCCCTCACCAACCTAGGGAGAACACATGAAACTCAAGCTGGCCTGTTCCGATTTCACCTACCCCATACTCCCCCACGATCAGTCCCTGCAGGTAATATCGATGCTGGGCTTCAAGGGGGTGGACATCGGCCTGTTCGAGGATTGCTCGCACCTGCAGCCATCGTCCGAGTTCAAGAATGTCCGCCGTTCGGCGCGGAACCTGAAGAAGCGGCTGGACAATCACGGCCTGGTCGCCGCCGACATGTACCTGCAGCTGGCGCTGGACTACCAGTCCGCTGCCGTCAATCACCCTTCGGCCCAGCGTCGGCGTAAGGCCCGCGAGGCCTTCCAGAGCGCCCTGGACTACACCGCCGAATGCAATGGCAAGCACGTGACCGCGCTCCCCGGCGTCCACCACCCCGGCGAAAGCCGGAAGGACTCGCTGGCGCGGGCGGCGGACGAGCTAGCCTGGCGCGTGGAGAAGGCGCGGGAATACCGCATCATTTTCGCAGTAGAGCCGCACATAGGCTCTTTTGCCGACACTCCCAAGCGAGCCGAGAAGCTCGTTCGAGACGTTCCCGGCCTCTCCTTGACCCTCGACCACGGCCACCTCTACCCGAGAGGGTATTCGGAGGCCGAAGTGGGCAACCTGATTCAGCACACCAGCCACTTCCACGCCCGCTTCGTCAGCAAGCGCGGCGGGCCGTCGACGCTACAGGGCAATACGCTGGACTGGAAGCGCGTGCTTCGGACCATGGTCGATACCGGTTACAAAGGCTGGATCGAGCTGGAGTACGCAGACAACGACATCACGAACACGGTCATCCTGCGCGACTATCTGCGTAAGCTGGCGTCATGAAGCTCAACGATGGGCGAGAGCTGACTCATGGAACATGGTATGCGCGTGAGCAGACCGCTCATTCACGATAGTTTTCAATGCGGCGATGAGGAATCCCGTTTTTCGAAAGAGAAGGGTATCACATCTTTGACCATTTCCTGACCGATGAAACATTGATCGATGCCAGGTCCCACGCCGATCGCATGATTTCCCAACTCGCTGAGGGGATCACCGGGACGGAAATGAGCGCCCCTTTGTAACCTCTGGATTCCATTCGATGACGTCGACGAAACCAATGGCACCATGTCAGTTCTTCCGAACGCACACACGAAAGGACTGTTGCCCCATGCAGCTGATGAGGGGGATTTCTTCGGGTATTCGATCGATCCTGGCGCACTGCCACCCGACGCCGAGAGACTGGAGGTTGTCTACCGACTGCGGGCAGGCCAAGCCGCTACTCACAGTTCATATGCACCTCATCGCTCAACGCCCAATCTGTCAACTAGTTGGCGACGGGTCATGACCGTGCATTTTATGCGAGCCGACGCGACAGAGATGGGCGAACGCCACTACACGAGCTATCTGGATCAAAGCAAATTTGATCGTGAATATTATATGGTTCGTGGCGAGGATGTGAATAATCGCAGACTGAGACGAAGTCCGTTTGAATGAGGGAGCCGCTTGGCGTGTCCACCGGGGCCAAACAATTCCAGTGACAGCGCCAACGGCAGCTTGTAGAGCTCTAAGCTAGAGCCGGCGAAAAAAATCCCGATAGAGAATGGTCTCGGACAGGTTGTCGCACTCGTTGCAGTGCTCCCAGTCGATCCAGACGTATTCGAGCCCCAGATAGCCGCTGTACCCAGCCTCTTCGAGCACCTCGACAACACGCTCGTAGTCGATCTCGTTGTCTTTGAAGCTCGTCTGCAGACGGCCTTTCCCGGCGCCACGGGTGTGGAAATGCGACGCGGATTTGGCGAGCGGCTCGATCCGGTCATCCGGTATGCCGTCACGTGTGAAATGGCAGTAATCGAGCGTCAGCGTCAGTCCGGGCACGTCGCTGATCAGCTCGCCCGCTTCCTCAGGGGTCGGCGCGATTGATCCGACGTGGGCCTCGGTACCGAAAACGATGCCCTGTTTGTCGGCCTGATCGACGCGCCAGCGCAGCTCGTCGATGCACTTCGCACGTGACACGTCGAAGGGTTCCTCCTCCTCGAAGGGCACACCGGGAAGGGCCGAGATGTGCCTCGCCCCGATCACCGATGCGTATTTCAGGGTTTCGAGAAACCAGTCACGCGCATGCTCGCGTCGAGTTTCATCGGGATGATTGATCGCAAACGATTCGTGGTCCGGAGCTATCTGCAGGAACACGTCCGCGGCTTCGAGTCCGAGGCCATCGAGTTGTTCTTTCAATCGCGACGCGGCCCCCTCAAGGTCCTCGAACTCCTTCGACGGCCAGAGATGTGAGCGCCCTTCGAAGAGCCCGATGTCAACACCCTCGACATCCAGAAACGAAATCAGCTCGAGCGCCCGGCCGTGCGGCAACAACGGAAAAGTGAAATCGGCACACGCAAGTTTGAATTTCATGGCGGTTCCTGGAATTTAGTTTAACCAGAAGTTTCCCACTCGGCGGGGTTATGTAGCCGCCGTCGACCACCAACGACGTGCCAATGATGCCAGCCGAGTCTTCGCAGGACAAGTAGAGCGCAGCTCTGGCAATGTCCGTCGGAGCGATGGCGACGCCCCTCGGCACCCGGTGCTGGCGCAGTTGATGTGGACTGCAAGCCTCCGAAGTGCCCGACTGTCTTCCCGATGGATTCGCGTACCGCACTCTCTGGAGAAGCGTCGCATTCGAGGAAAGGGCCTGCCCGCCGTGTCCGGCTATTCTTTAGACAACCTCTTGGCCGCGGTCGGCTTGTATATCCGCAACAACGACCTTCGCACCTTCTTTCGCGAAGAACTCGGCGGTCGCTTCACCCATTCCCGAGGCGCCACCGCCGATCCTGGCGATTTGTCCGTCCAGGCGTTTCATAATTTCGGATCGTCAACGTCGGTTTGGAAGTATTGGATAGCGGCGGTTTTCTGAGCATCGTAGATGCCGGGTTGACCGCTCGGGGGTGGCAGCGGGATCCGAACGGGCAGCTTCTCCAGGCGTGGCTCGATCGTCGGCACCCCCGCCACCATGCGCGCATTGTAGGTTTCGAGGTCGGGAATCAGTGGTGTCGAATACGTACCACCTAGCGGCCAGGCGTCCGCCGCCGCGAGCTCGTAAAACACCACCCGCCGAGGTCGGGATGAGCGGTTCATGTCCGATCCGTGCACAAGTCGCACATGAAAGAGCACCAGGGATCCTGCGGGGGCAGTGAGTTTGACGGCCTTCGTGAAGTCCAATCCGCAGCTATCCGGATCCATGGCACCGGTAAAACAGCCATCGTGGTGGTGGTCAAAAACCGGTCCCTTGTGCGTTTCCGGCAGAACCATGATAGGCCCGTTATCATCCACCATATCGTCGAGCAGAACCCCGCTGACCAGGACATCGTCGTTGGTGTGCGGGTAAAAGCTCCAGTCCTGGTGCCACTGCACGGGGGCCCCGAATCCGCCTAATTTCAAATTGACTTTGCAGTAGTGCAGGCGGATGTTGGGCCCGATCAGGCGGCTCACCACGTCGACGTATTTGGGGTTACGAACGAAATCTCGAAACAGCGGGTGGTGTTTGTCCGGCCTGATGATCCGTCGGAGCCGGGGCTGCTCGGGTGTGTGTGTTTCCTCCAGTTCGATGATGCCGTCGCTCTCGCACAGTCTCTTGCCTCGTTCGGCAAATTCATCAATCACGCTTCGAACTTCGTCGATCTGTGGCTGCGAGAACAGACTCTCAACCACAAGATACCCATTGGCCCGGTACGAATCGATCTGTTCATCGCTGATCATGACGGTACCCCCAGAGGCTTACGGCAACGAATGGTTCGCAAAACAATACCCATTTACATTTCAAGAATCAAGTTGGGTCCGAAAAACAATCCCTATTAGTCTAGGTGCCTGTGGTTTTTTAATCTGCTTTCCTATCTGGTGCGGGGAATATTCGGGATTCTGGGTATCGTGAGCACCGAGACGGCGGCAGCCGGACACGCAGTTCAAAACCTGATTCTCGCACACCAGGCCATGGGGGCCTTGCTGGTGCTTTTCCTGGGCTGGCTGTGGACCGCGCGCCGGCATTTGCGGGAAGTATTCCGCAAGGCGTTTGTGGGCGATGCGACGGTCGATGATTCCGATGAACTGCTTTCCTACCGCACCGCCGTTCTCCTCTTCTTAGGTAGCGGCACCGTGGTCATCACCTGGCTGTCGCTGGCCGGTCTGGATGTCTGGTTCAGCATCGCCATTCTCTTCCTGGTGGCCGTCGTCATCGTAGGGTACTCGCGCATGGTGGCCGAAGGAGGACTTTCGGACGGTTCGCCTCCGGTGTTTCCGGCCGGCATACTGGTGTCGGCCGTGGGCTCGCCGGTGATAGGAACTCAGGGACTGGTGATTCTGGCAACGACCTGGCAGTGGACCACCATGCGCAACTTCGTCATGGTCTCCTGCGCCAACAGCCTGCGGTTGGGAGAGGAGTTGGGACAAAACAAGCGCCCGCTGTTCTGGTTGATGCTGCTGGCACTGGCCATATCCCTGGCCAGTGCAATCTGGATGGTGATGAAGGTCAGCCACGACTACGGGGCCATCAATTTGTGGTTCTTTGGAGGAGCCCATTTCAGTTACGCCGAGCAACTCATCCGGACCCCGGCCGAGCCCCATCTGACCGCCTGGATGAACATGGGAATCGGCTCCGTCCTCATGCTGAGCCTGATGACGGCTCGCCTGCTCTACACCTGGTGGCCCTTTCATCCCCTCGGATACGCAATCGGGCCCATCTATATCATGGATGGCCTCTGGTTCAACATGTTTCTGGCCTGGCTCATCAAAGTGGTGGTGCTGAAATACGGGGGTGTGAAGCTCTACCTGAAGACGCGGCCGTTCTTCATCGGCATGATACTGGGCTACTTCACGCCGGGCGGATTTTTTCTGATCATCGACCATTTCACAGGGATGACCTGGAACGTGATTTTCTGGGGTTGATTCGTCTCCCGGTCTGGCCTGCGGCACCTTTGCAGAGTATCGATCATGGGGCGGACCAACGGTGGGCATCCGAAGGGCAGTTTGATATATTCTCCCATCTTCTCTACACCTGTTGAACTGCGCGGCACCCGCGCCTGGTCCGCGGAAAGTTGGCTCGGCCACCGCGCAGTTGAGGATTTGCCGATATGCAGTTGCCGATGCACGAACTCTACAGCGAGCTTGTCAGCCGAGTGCGGTCCAGTCACGAACAGGGACGCCGAACCGACGAGATCACGCAACGGGATATCGATCAGGCACGACTGTACTGCTACGCCTACCGGATTCACACCATCGGAGCTTTTCACGCAACCCGCCTGGCGATCAAAGATCACACGGTTCAGGACCCGGCTGCCAAAGTGCACATGCAGCGGGCATGCGAACAACTGGACGACCTGGCCAATCAGGGGATGGAGCCTGTCCCCCACGACTTCCTGGCCGCTATCTCGGCCTTCCACCACTACGATCGGGGCGTTCGCCGAGTAATCGACGCCTTTCAGCAGGCCCACGACTGCTGTCCTGACTCGACCCTTGACAGAATAGGCCATCGGTTCGTGGAGTTGATGGGCGAAATCTCCGGTGGAAACGGCCTCTATCTGACACGGGACACCCACGCTCCGGAGCAGGCCAGCTTCATAGTACCTAATCTGGGGATCACCATTGTACCCCTGGTCTACGGGGATCATCACTCCTGGAACCTGGCTTACCTGGCGCCGCCCAATCTGGACGTGCCGTTCCACCGCCATCATCGCGGCGTCGAAATCCATCTTGGGTTTCAACCGCTCGAGGGCTACATGGTCCTAGGAGATGCCAAGGCCAGCGTCAACGGAGAGGGATACGCCCTACCGATCCCTCCGATGACGCGGCACGGTTGGATCAATTCCTCAGGACTAAGCCATCACGTTCCGTTTATCTTCGGATCCTTGCATCAGGCTGGATGGGGGGTGTTCTTCGACGTTGAACCCCAGCCTCTTCCGACAAATGAATTGCGATCGGTGGAGCGGGACAGCTGGCAAATGGGTCTGGCCGTCTTCCTGGAGCGGGAGATCGAAATCATAGCCCGCTCAAGGGCGGCGCAGCGCTGCGTGCTGGTATCTGCAGCATCCATCGATCGGAACGGCAGTGGTGGGCTCGAACTGGCCGTAGCCCGAGTACCCCACTCCGGCTATGAGCTGCCCACCGACGAGTTCCGGGCTGTCTCGGTGGTCAGGGGCCGAGGCCGGGTGCAGATCGGGTCCGCCGAGGGGGTCGTTGAACAACACGATCACTTTGGCGTGCCGGCTGGCCTGAAGGCCGTGTTACAGCAGCAGGGGGAGGAGCCCATGGTGATTCTCGACTCCCTGATCCGCGGCCGCGGTGGATCGGTCACACGCTTGATGACTGCAAGGTAGGGTTGCGACCGGATGAGCGAGGAAAAAAGATACAGGATCGCAGGCAATCTGCCCGACATGGAAGGCACCCTTGCCGAAGGTGCCACGGTTCCCGAGGGGGACTGGCAGGCCGGCGCGATGCCGGAGACCTGATCTGGCGGAGCGTGCCGGACTGGCGGTTAACGCGCTACACAATCGGGGAAACCACCTATACTGCGGTCCTGCGCGGCAGCACCGTAGCAGTTTATCGCACGGAATCTGCCTGAAACTTGGTGAACCATGAAGTACCCAGCCCTGTCAGATTGCCACTCCAAATCACCGCATGACGCGCAGTCCGCAAAGAGTCAATAAGGCAACAGTCCACCGGAGCAGTCAAACGTTTGCCCGGCAGAGTAGCCGGCGTCGTCACTCGCCAGATAGACGAACATGTTGGCCATATCGTCGGGGGTCTGAATCCGACCGACCGGCACCGATGCGACCGCCGCCGCTTTGAAGGAACCCTGGCGCTCGCCGGAGCGACCGGTCACTTCGCGATCGATGAGATCCCACATCGGTGTATCCACAATTCCACCGCAGACGCAATTGACGAGGATGCCGTCGCCAGCCAATTCCGCTCCCAGCTGTTTTGTCAGGCCGACGGCGGCGTGTTTGGTCATTGCATAGATCCCGAGCGGCGTTGCCTTTCCGGGCGCGATCTTCCCGGCGCCGCTGGCGTTGATAAGTATCCGCCCGCCCCCACCCTGTGACAGCATCTGGCGGGCTGCGGCAGTAGCGCACAAAAACGTGCCCTTGGCATTGACATTCATTTGTCGGTCGAAACTCTCTTCGCCGGCTTCGACCAACGGCGCAATCTCTCCGACGCCGGCGTTGCACACCATCACGTCAAGGCGGCCAAACAGATCGACGATCTTCGCGATACCCGCCTCGACTTCGGTTGCACAAGTCACGTCCATCCTGTGAAAGGCCGGTTGGGTCGATGGCTCGCCAGTGATGTCAATGACGCTCTGCGAGTCACCCTCCTCGATATCGGTCATCAAGACGTGGGATCCCTCGCGGACGAAGCGCCGTGCGATAGCCAGGCCGATCCCGCGTCCCGCCCCAGTGACGAGGACCGAGCGGCCTTTGAGTTCAGGGTACGCAGCCATGGGGAATCCTAATCCGCATAGTGGGAGATAGTCAGGCTAAGCCTTCGTGTATTCGCTTAATTCGAGCACGTACCCGTCGGGATCGAGAAAAAACACGCAGCCGATCTTGCCGACATCTTCGATATCGAATTGCACCGGATCGCTGACGAATTTCACCCCGTGACCCTTCAAATGCTCATAGGCCCGCCGGATATCGTCGACCTCGACGCAAAAGTGACTGTTGGCGACATCCCCCAGTTTGCTATCCGCTTGCTTGCCGGGCGGTTCGAGGTACTGCTGTAGGTCGATATAAATCCCTGGCGTTTTGGGGCAAAGGAGTCTTACGACGCGCATCCGAACAGAATCCTTGCCGGCCATGCGGGAGATCGTTTCCCCTTCGAGACCGTGTTCGCTCTCGAGCTGCAGTCCCAGCAGGTCACAATAAAATTTGAGCGACCTATCCATGTCGCTGACGGTAACGGCTACATGATCAAACTTCGTCGCAAACATCTTGCATACTCCTTATCGTAGAGTGTCCTGAACTTGCCGAGAAACCGCGTCCGGCGCAAAGCCTATCCGGGATATGTGAATGGTTTGAAGTGCTCTAGTTCGCGATACCTGTCGCGATTTTGGGATCCACCGTCTTGGCCAACTTAGCCGCCTCCGCCGGGCCCATGTTTCGAAAAGCTCCATTGATCACCGTAAACATGACATCTGGATGATGGTCGTGGACGCCCAGGCCAACTAGCTCTTCATACGCGGTGTCACCGGTGAAATAGAACGTAGGACCATTTTCCAGCGAGGCCAGGTAGCCGACGTGCGACATGTCGTCCGCACCGAATCCGATTGCGAACGTTGCGGTTAAGGTCAAGTCACCAACCGTATGGGACTTGTTGGGCCATGTCATTCTAATTTGCTCAGCAGGGATGCCAAACTGTTCCTGGAGGCGCTCACAGGTTTCCGGGGGAGCCAGGTAGGGGCCTGCTCCACCTGCCTCGCGATACGAGGAAATTGTCGGGGGGTCCATGTGATCCAAGTGCGAGTGAGTTAGTGCATACAGGTCGACGCCGAAGAGATCGTCCGGCCTCATTGGAGCCGGAATGCGGCGGTCGGCGGTCGTTCCGTAGCGGTCTCCGTTCTCTTCTTTGCAAGCGTTTGAGAGGTATGGATCAATTACCACCAACTTGCCGCGCGGGCTCTTGAGAAAGTAGCCGGACTGCCCAAGCCACCACACTGTAAGGGTGCCGGTGGGAATGGGAAAGCTTCGCAGTTCGCTAAGCGTCAAATGAGACACAACAGACCAGTCATTGTCGGTTTAAGAAAAGCTGCTCGCGAACTGAACGGACGGTGCCAATCTCGACCAGGTTGGCGAGTTTTCAAGCGCTCGTCTGCTGATGAGTGGGCGGCTTACTTCTCCTGCTCTATCGTTTCGACAAAGCGCAGCCACCGTCCACAAACATGACCTGTCCGGTCATGTAGTTCGACTGACGAGAGCAGAGGAAGACAAAGGCATCGGCAACCTGATCAGGGGTCCCTAACTCCTCCAGGGGAATGGATGCGAGCATCGCATCGAGCAACTCAGGCTTTTGCTCTATCGCGGCAGGCGTCAAACCGGCGTCGAGTATTCCTGGAGCAACGGCATTCGCTCGAATCCCCTGGCCGGCGAATTCTTGAGCGATGAGCCGAACGAGGTGGTCCAAACCCGCTTTGCTAGCGCAGTAATCGATCGAGCCGGGGTAGGGGGAGCTGCCGACCCAAGAGCTGGTGAAGAGGATTTTTCCCCGGATGCCATCAGCGTCGGGAGATTGCCCGATCATCTGCCGGGCCGCCGCCTGAGCCAACATGGCGCAACCGATGAGATTTACCCTCAGGGTGTTTTCCCAATCCGCGGCCGTGCGGTCAAGCAGGCCTCCGACAGTACCCACTGCTGCGTTACCGATCATGACATCTAATCGCCCGAAGTTTTCGACCACTTGGGCAACACCGCCTTGCACCTGCTCGTCGTTCCCTTGGTCGACGCACAAATAGTCGACGGCACCCAGTTCGCGCACCTGCCTGCTACCCGCATCCTCTTCCAGCAAATCGAATACAATTACTCGTGCGCCCAACGCAGCAAGTTTCCGCGTGATTGCTCTACCGATGTCGCCGCAACCGCCGGTGACGATTATCACGCTCTTCAATCCAT
>CAYWBJ010000215.1:0-26892 GCA_964456165.1 uncultured Gemmatimonadaceae bacterium
GGCGTTAGCCGGATACCGTCTCCGGCCCGACGCCGACGATCTGTCGGTATACCTCCGGGTCGGTAGCGGCCTCGGTGGCGATGATGACCACCCGGCTGGTGGCGTCGAGGCCGAGATGGCGTCGGAGATCCGGGTCGGCCGTCGCGGCGAGAAACCCGGCCCAGGCGGCACTACCGGTGTCGCCGATGACGGCGGGCGGAGCGCCGGCGGGCGGGTGGTCAGCCTGGCGCATGGCATCGACCGCGGCCTGGTCCTCCACGGCGAGGAATGCGAAGGCACCGCCCCGAACCAGCGGCCAGGCGGCGGCGGACGGCTCCTCGACCACCAGGCCGTCCATGATTGAGGAGGCGGACGCCACCCTGGCCATGCGCCCGGCCCGCGCACTTTCGTAGAGACAGCGTGAGGCGTCCGGCTCGACGAGCACGATCCGGGGCCGGCTCGATCCCAGCCTCTCCCACAGACAACCGCAGATTCCCCCGGCCAGGACACCGCCGCCACCGGGCACGAAGAGATGGGTAGGCGGTTCGGCAAGCTGCTCGCAGATCTCGGCGGCGACCACGGCGTAACCCTGCATGATCACACGCGGCACCTCGGGATAGTCGGGGGATGGATAGTCGGAGATCACCAGCCAGCCGCGGGCGGTGGCATCCTCGCTGCAGCGGTGGACCGCCGCGTCGTTTGTGCCGGGCACCCGCAGCACCTCGGCGCCGAACCCGTCGATCGCGCGCTCGCGCCCGGCGCTGACCCCTTCGCTCATATAGATGACGGCACGGCAGCCGAAGGTGCGCGCTCCCCACGCTAGGGCGCGCCCGTGGTTGCCCGACGTGGCCGCGGTGACGACGACGTTGCCCGCGACCTGAGCGTGCTCGCCATCCAGGAGCCCCCGAGTCGTCGGTTCGACCCCGACAGCCTTGCGCACCTCGTTCTTGAGCACATTCAGCATGGCGTAGGTGGGGCCTGTGGGCTTGAAGCTGCCGATGCCGAAGCGGTAGCCCTCGTGCTTGCACCAGACCGCGGCGACACCGGCGTCTGCGGCCATCGCGTCGCGGATCAGCAGCGGGGTGCGGTCGTAGCCGGGCCAGCCGGCGATCTCCGCCCGCGCTGCGGCCACATCCGCACGGTCGAGCAGGGCGCGTTGGGCAGGGCCGTACTCGCCGGAGTCGGTCGCCTGGTTCAGGTGCAGTCGCGTTTGGTACAAAGAAACCTCCCGCTCGTGAGCCGCGCCTGCGCGCGACGGGGTTCGGGTGATGCTGCGTCTGTTGCTATGGTGACCTTCCGAACCGAGTCAGCCGCTACCTCACATCCACCAGCGCGACGGCCGCTTCGGCCAGCAGCCGGGAGCGCCGGCCTTGCTCCTCCCGCACGTCGACGGCGACCAGGTGGCGGCCGCGGCGCACCGTGCCGTCCGACTCCAGATGCAGGTGGAACCGGCGCATGCCCGAAGCCGGCAGGTCGACGTTCTTGCGCCGCGATCGCAGTTGCAGGCCGGCTGCGGCGACGGGCTCGACGACTAGCTGCTTGCGGCCACCGTGGTTCATGGCCACGAACTCCAGGTCGCGGCTGCCGCCGCGCTCGAGCCGGGTGACGAACGGCTCGAGCCGGTACCGGCGCGGATCGTAGTCGTCGAGCCAGGATCGGGAGGGGCAGAGAGCGGCGACGGCCTGTTCCGCCCTGCTCGACCACCGCAGGATGCGCCGGAACTGGCTGGCCGCGAACCGGTAGTTGCTGCGGTGACCGGCGCAGACGATTTCCGGTGTCAGGTTGAGGGCGGCGGCGGCCGAACGGGCGAACCCCTCGGCGAACCGGGAGCCATTGAAGGCGCAGAACCCGCCGGTGCCGTTCCACCTGGTCGGGGGATGGTAGTTGTCTCCGGCGAACAGTATATCGCGGCCGTCGACGTGAGCGTGGATGGCGCAGTGCCACCAGGTCTGACCGGGAAAGGGCAGGATCGTCATGGCCATGCCTTCCCAGCGGAAGCTACCCTGCTCGGGCAGGAGTCGGTCCGGGGTGACGCTGTCGGGCGGCAGCCACGGAAGGTCGAAGCGATCGCGGTCGGCCAGTGGCTCCGCGACCCAGGGGTGCAGCCACACCTGGGCGCCATAACGCTGGCGGACCAGGTCGAGGGCATCGGAGTGATCGACGTGATAGTGGGTGGCTGTGGCCGTCACGATATCCACCCCCGTCTCCTCGACGAAAGCGTCCAGGGCGGGCATGTCGCCCATCGTCGGGTCGAAGACCAGGGCTCTGCCCGCCTCGTTGAGCAGGAGATACCCGTTGCCGCCGATCCCGAAGAGGTGGGGGGTGATTCGGTGAGCTCCGGATGCGGTGCGCCCCGGTCGCAGCCAGCGCACCCGTTCCCCCGAGCAGACCGAGGTCTTGGCCTCGATCAGCCGGAGCAGGTTCCTCTGGGCGGTGCGTATGCAGCTGCTCGCCCCCTTCGGGATCGGCGGGCCGTGGGACGGCAGCAGCGCGTCGGCGCGGCAACCGCGCAGGCGCTCCAGACCGTACCAGGCCTCGCGTGCGCCCCCCGGGGTCCAGTGGTCCCACTCCAGGTGGTAGAGTTCGTGGATCGCGCCACCGGCGCGTACAGCATCGCCGCAGAAGACCAGCTGGCGCCGGTGCCACTCGACCACGTAGGAGAGGGCACCGCGGGTGTGGCCTGGTGTGGCCACTGGACAGAATAGCGCCGGCCCGATGGGGATCTCGGCGTCCGGCGTCATGTCGGGCCGCAGACGGCCGACCGGCAGCCGTGGAGCAGCATAGGTGGACGGACAGCCACCGCTCTGGTAGTCCCGCCAGAATGTCCGCAGGCTGGGCCCTCGCAGCAGCCAGGCGTCGCCGCTGGGAACGTGCAGCTGTGGTCGGGCTCCGCCGGCACCGGGGGTTCCGCGGTACAGCCCGCAACATTGATCGCGGTGGCCGTGGGTCAGGACCACGTGCTCGAGTCGGCGCACGCCGATCTCCCCCAGCCGCTCGCGCCAAACTCCGGTGCCGTAATCGACGGCGATGGCGCGGTCGCCGTAACGCAGGAGGTAGACGTTGCAGGCGTCCGGGTAACAGTAGAGGTCGTCGCCGAGGCGTTGCCAGCCGGTATCGCTCATCGCGCCACGTCAGGTCAGTCCGGTAGCCGCCACCACGAGCAAAGCAGGCTGCACTTGTCCGCCGGCGAGTCGGGCTTCTGGTAGTACATGGTCAGCAGCCTGCCGTCCGCCAGTTCGACCGTCGACGGGTAACCCAGATCGGAATCGGGGCCGTCGTCCCTCAGGGAGTAGTCGTACTCCCAGCTGCCGCCCCCGTCCGTGCTGAACATCACCCGCTCGCCGTAGGGCCGCTGCCGGCGCCCGTAGACGCAGACCAGGGCGCCGCTGGAATGCACCAGCAGGTGCGGCGGGCAGCCGTGGAAGTTGAGCGGCTCGCCGGCGGACCAGGTACTGCCGCCGTCGGTGCTGACCGTCTGCACCATCGAGAAGTTGACGACACCTGAATCGGCCAGTGGCGGCGCCTCCTCGGCTTCCTCGATCCGGATCATGCCCACCAGCGTACCGTCGGGCAGCTCGGCCACATGGGGCTCGTGGTAGTTGCCCTCCCGTGTTCCCGGAATCAACGGGATCTCGCCCAGCTCGTTCCAGGTTAGGCCCCCGTCATCGCTGTTCATGGCGGCGATTTTGCCGCGACCGGTTGTGAAGCCTTGCATATTTGTGATGAACTGCTTGCCGAGGTAGAGCAAGTCACCGGACTGGCGGCGGATGGGTCCATGGGGCGCGGTCAGGGGGACCCTGACCGGCGCTTCCCACGTCTCCCCGGCATCCCGGCTCTGGCAGGCCCAGGCGCCGACGTTGGCGGCCACATTTGTATCGTTTATCCGCGCCGTGGCTTCCTCCCAGCGCGCCCGGTCTGCCGCGGGCGCGCGCTTGAGCTGGGGGCGGTTGTCGGTGGTGAACCAGGTGAGCAGTAGGCCGTTCTCTCCCACTGGGACCGCGCCGGTGTCGCGGTCGTCGAGGGGGGAGTCGTTGACGACGCGGGGACTGGTCCAGCTGCGGCCGTCGTCGCGGCTGACCAGTACGACGTTGCGGCCGAAAGGGCAGACATGCGCGGTGCGCAGACCGGACGCGGCGGCCACCAAAGTGCCGTCGTCCATGCGGGTGATAGTGGGCCAGCCGTAGTAGCCAAAGAACTGGTCGGGGAAGGAACTGACGACGCCGTGCTCGGCGTCGAGCTTCTGGTCTTTGCGGGTGAGCTCCATGTTGCAACTCCACAGGGAGGGGTTCGCAGATCGTTGGAGCAATTAGCGGGCGGCCCCGAAGAGTGTCAATCGGTGGGCGCGTTCAGCTGAACTGGCGATCGATGGCGAAGCGCCCGCGCGGTAGCTGGGTGTGACCATCGACCATCAGTTCGACCAGATGGCGGGCCAGCGCCGGACTGAGGGTGACACCGGCCTCGTTGCAGGCGGCTAGCGTGTAGAGTCCGCGACGGCCCGGGACCGCGTCGGCGACGAACCGCCGCAGGTACTCGCGCATCCGGCGGGTTGTCGGCGTCGACCGAACGGTCGGCTGGCAGTGGCTGGGGATCGGCGCCGACGATCAGCAGGCCGCCGGCTTTTTCGCGGATGAAGAAGCGGTGTCCCGAGTCAGAGAACATCAGCATCAGCAGGGTGATGTCGATGCCCGGCAACGGCCGCGTCGTGTAGCGGGGGCCGGCGCGCTCGGTCGTGAGCACGTCCAACTGTGACCCGCAGCCTCTTGCTTGCTCGATGCCGGACTGCACTGCATCCCATCCTCCCCGTCGGTCACGTAGACGTAGGCGATGCCGCTGGCAGCGAAGGCGAAGTCGTGGGGGCAGTCCGCCGCGAGGTGGGTGTAGAACCCGATCCCGTGCTGCTGCATCCGCCATTCCTCCTCCTCCCATTCGTGGTGGTGGACGGCGGAGAAACTGGTGACGAAGCCGGCCGCTGTCGACCCGGCGATTCATCATGACGACGATGGGCGGCTACTGGCCGGTGGGTGCGGTGTCGCGTGCCGTCAGGTCGCGATGTGGTCACGCACCCACCTGAAGGCGGCCGGCAACAGCTCCGCCTCGCTGGGCAGCCCGAGATGTTCCGGCTGCACGACTCCGTCGTAGCCGATCTCAGCCAGGCCCTGCATGGCCTCGGCACACCGGGCGACCCCCTTACCGGGAAAGATCTCCAGCGAGAACGCGTCGCGCCGCATCTCCTCGACCGTGGTCCAGTCGCCGGTAACGTCGCGGATTTGGACCATGTGGATCCGGTCTGCGAACAATGTTAGCCCCTCCAGCGGCTCGTCGCCGCAGAGGACGCTGATCCCTGGGTCGTAGCAGATGCCGTTGCTCAGTGCCGGCAGTTCGGCGAAACAGCGGGAGAGGAACTCGTTGCCATCCACCAGGCCGATCGGCTTGCAGAAGCTGTGCATGGCGAGGTTGACGCCGGCCTCGGCGGCAGCCTCGACAACCCGTCCGTAGTTGGCGGCGAAGTCGGACCAGACGGTCTCGCGGTCCGCCCCTTCACCGACCTCCTCGAGCATGTACTGCAGCACCGTCGACACGCCGGCCGTGCCCATCGCCCGGATCGACCGGATCGCGTTCTGCGCGACGGGATTATCCTGCGGGTCCTGGCCGATCACGGGTATGGTCTCGCTGACGAAGACGGAGCAGGCGATGCCGCCCTTGTCTAGGACCTCCAGCGCGTCGGTGATGTCCGCGGCATCTAGGTAACCCCGCTCCTGGCAGCCGGGAATCTGCGCCCACTCGAGGATGGCGTCGGTCACGCCCAGTTCATGGCAGTAGGGAACCGAGTCGACGGGGTTGATGAAGGTGCGGGCTGCGGGGCGCATCATGGTTTCCTCTTCATTGAAGCCGGTCTGCGAGTGGAAACGACAAGCCCGGCGCGACTTGTCAGGTCAACAATTTTATGCCTTATACTTTCCCGCGGAAACCGCTAACCACTACGAGGGGCGTCCCGATGACTTCACCTTCACAAGCAGACGAGATTCCCATCATCGCCGCTTCCGAGATCGCGCCGATGCCGGCCTGGGCGCCCATGCAGCGCCATCTGATGCGGACCATGGAGGAAGCCGCCCTGGTCGCGGGGGAGAGATACGCGCGGCCGAATGGGCAACTCTACCACGTCCACGACGTCGACGACGTCTACGAGAGCCGGTCGATGCGGTGCCGCTTCTACGCCATCGGCGCCAGTGAGAAGATGCTGGAGATCGCCCACCGGGAGTGGGAGGCGATAACCCGCTTCTACGACGACGGCGTCAAACAGCCGGAAGGGGTGCTGCCGAACCGGATGTACATGCCGCAGCTGCACCACGAATGGTGGAACCTGGCCGTGCCCTACAACTCGGATGCCTTCCACATGGGCGAGGGCAGCCAGTACTTCTACGACTTCGGCCTGGCCGACCCGACCAACTCGGAGATGATCCGCCGCGCCCGCCGCTTCGCCGGGCTCTATCTGGGCGAAGATCCGGAGGCGCCCCACTACGACGCCGAGCAGAAGATCATCCGCTCGCCTTTCCACGGCAGCGAGGGACCGCTGCTCAAGGCCAAGAGCAAGTACCGCCTCAGCCACACCACTGGCGACACCACGGGCGATCTGGAGCTGGTCATCGCCTGGCTCGACCAGCCCGGGCACGGTGGGTTCTTCCACCGCAACCGGCCCGACGGCGTGCCGTCGGGAAAGGGGCGCATTTCGCCGCTCTACCCGCTGGTGAAGGATCTCGACCCGTACTGGTTCCAAGACGAGGAGTACCGGGAGAAGATCCTGGCGCTGTTCGACGACGTGGTGCTCAACGGCGACGAGCCGGCGAACCTGACCATGACCGGGCTGGTGACCAATGCCTATCTCTACACCGCCGAGGAGAAGTATCGGACCTGGGTGCTGGACTATGTAGAGGCCTGGATGGACCGGATCGCTGAGAACGACGGGATCATTCCCGACAATATTGGACCCAACGGCATCATCGGCGAGAAGCGGGAGGGCCAGTGGTGGGGTGGGATTCACGGCTGGAACCGCCTCTATTTCACCCCTGGTTTCCGCCTCCTCATCGGGCTCGTGATCGCTGCCGAGTGCGCTCAGCTGATGACGGGCGACGCCGGTTACCTGGAGCTGCTGAGGTCGCAGATAAGGGTGATGCTGGACCGGGGGAAGAAGCGGGAGGATGGCCAGCTGGTGGTGCCGACGCGGCACGGGCCCGAGGGTTGGGACGAGTACGTGCCGATGCAGATGGACCCGCTGATCCGGCTCTACCACGCCTCGATGGCGGATGGGGACCTGGAGATGTTGCGCTACGTGCGCGACAACGAGGTTGAGCGCGATTTCAGTGAGATCCGATCGCACGGCGACCGCGGTGGGGTCGGCCTCGAAGCCCGTTTCCTTTACTACGAGGGCGACCTGCCCGACTGGTCCACCAGGCTGCTGGCCGCCGAGCAGCTCTACGTCAACGCGATGCACGAAAGCATGCGCCGGGACGAGCGCACTGTGGAACAGATCATCGAGGACAACCGCTGGCCACCCAACCCGGTCGTGGTGAAGGGCCTGACCCAGCTGACGCAGGGGGCACCGCAGTCGGTCTACAACGGTGGCCTGCCGCGACACACGGTGCGCTACTTCGACAGCGACCGGATGCGGCCGGGAATGCCCGAGGACGTGGCCGCCTTCGTCGACGCGCTGAGCAGCGACGGCGTCGGAATCCAGTTGGTGAACACCGGGTCAGCAGAGCGGAATCTCATCGTGCAGGCAGGTGCGTTCGGCGAGCACAAGTTCACCCGCATCCGATTCGCCGAGCACGACAACGAGGCCCTCAAGCGGAGTGCCGGCCACTGGCTGCGGGAAGAGCGCGAGCAGTCGGCGCGCCAGGTGGACGTCGACGGAAGACACTTCGCGGTGACGCTGCCGCCCTTCACGTCGGTGCGGCTCGAAGCTGGCCTCTCGCGGTTCACCAACAAGCCGACCTACGCGTTCCCGTGGCATGGGGATCGGTTGCCGGTTGCCTGATCACCGATGACCTGGGCTCCGGCCGCGATCTGGTTCGCGGTTGCGGTTGCGGCTACAGGAAGCCATCGTCCGGCCCGCGCCGCGCCGCGTCAGAGCGACGTCATCAGCGTGGCGTACACCTCGACGCCGAGGCGCAGATCATCCAGCTCGATCCACTCATTATGGGTATGGGCCTGGGCGATGTCTCCGGGACCGAGCACGACTACCGGGATTCCGGCGATAGACAACGTGCTGCCGTCGGTGCCGTACCCAACGCCCAGAGCCCGACCGGACAGCCCCTGACTCTCCAGGGCCGCACCTACACGACCAGTGAAATCCTCGCCGCCTGCCGGGTCGAGTGGGTGGTCGAGCATGTCGGGCTCCTGCTGTGTCACCTCCAGCGTCGCGTCGCGGCCGCACAACTCGTCGAGCACGACCTGGACGGCTGGGAGGACCTCTTCCGGCGCCTCACCCGGCACGAGCCGCCGATCGACGTGGATCTCGCAGTGCTCGGGGATGATATTGATCTGCACCCCGCCGGCGATCATGTTGACGCTGCAGCGGGCGGTTCCGGTGAGCGGATGCTGGGCGGTGAGGGCGGGGATGTAGCTGGATTCAAGCGCGTCAACCACCTTGACCATGGCGCTTATGGCCGAACGCCCTTCCGACGGGTTCGAGGAGTGGGCGGCCACACCCCGCGTGCTGATGCGCCAGCGCACGACCCCATTGTGGGCGACGATGAGCTGGAGGCGGGTCGGCTCGCCCACGATGGCGCCCTGCGGCCGCCAGCCCAGTGCCGGCAGGTGGTCGCGCGTGAAGGTGCGCACGCCCGTCTTGGTGATCTCCTCGTCGACGGTGAAAAGGATGGCGATGTTACCTGCGGCCGACTCCTCCTCGATACACTGCTTCAGCGCCCACAACATGGCGGCCCCGGTTCCCTTGGTGTCGCAGGCGCCCCGTCCATAGAGACGGTTGCCCTCGATGGCGCCGGCGAAGGGATCGACCGTCATGCCCTTGACGCTGACGGTGTCGAGGTGGCTCTCGAACAGGAGCCAGGGAGCGGCATCGTCGGGACGGTGACTCACGAGCAGGTTATAGCTGCGGCCGCTGACGGGCAGACGCTGGGTTTTCAACCCCATCATCCCGGCCTGGGCTTCGAGGTAGTCGGATAACTCGACCTCGGCGTCGGGGATGCCCGAAATCGCCGAGTTGACGGTGTTGAAGCTGACCATGCGCTGCAGCAGCGCTTCGACGGTATCTGGGCTCTGCGACGTCATCGATTTCTCCTGGTGGCGGTATCGCGTCAGGAGACGCGATACCGGTCGACGGCTTCCTCGTCCACTTCGACCCCCAGGCCGGGTGCGTCCGGAATCCGGGCGTACCCCTCTTCCAGCTCCAGCAGGTGTTCCGCCTTCACCAGCGCCGTGAACGGCGACCAGGCGTCGGTGGGTAGCGTGGGAGGGGTCACGTAGACCACTTCCTGCAGCCGGCAGGAGGGGATGGTCGCCCCCACCTGCAGCGAGGCGAGTAGATCCATGCCATGGGATCCGTGGAAAATGCAGTCGACCCCGAACAGTTCCGCGGCGCCGGCGACCTTTTTCAGGTGCAGCAAGACGTTGGCGCAGTGGGGCTGGACGATGTCGAAGGCCTGGCCCTGCAGGTAGTCGTCGTAGACCTCGAGAGGCTGGTGCTCGCCGCCGGTGATGGCGATCTCCGTGGCGGCCCGCAGTCGTGCGTGCTGCTCGACGTCGCCGCGGGTGAACGGCTCCTCCAGCCAATAGGCGCCGGCGTCGTGCAGGGCCTCGGCCACCTGCAGCCCGGTCTCCTCGTTCCATGACTCGCCGGGCCACTGTCCCGTGCGGTCGAGCATGATCTCCACATCCTCGTCGTCCAGCCGCGCCCGGATCTGCCGCACCGCCTCGACATCCTCCATCGGGTCGGGGCGCCAGACGCGGATCTTGAAAGCACGGAAGCCGGCCTCGTAGTAGCGCCCGATATCCTCGGCCTGCTGCTCCGGCGAGACTTCGGTCTGATGGTCGTCGACCGGCCAGACGGTGGTAAGGTAGAGCTTCATCCGTTCGCGGCAGCTGCCCCACAACCGGTGCAGCGGTTGGCCGACCGTCTTGCCGACGATGTCCCAGAGCGCATTCTCGGCGCCGTAGAAGGCATGGCCCAGGCCGGCGGCGACCAGCCCCTCTACCTGGAACGGGTCGGCGCCGACGAGGATCTTGGTTGCCGCCTCCGCATCGACAGCCGACCAGCCGTAACCGGTGATGCCGGCGTCGGTGCGGACGCGGGTCACGCCGGTGCTGCGGTAGTAGCGGCGCGCGACTTGCGCTTCCGGGATGGGGATCTCGACCTGGAAGGACTCGACTGAGGTGATCTTCATGCTGCCTCCGATAGTGTGGGGGGGCTGGCGATCAGGCGAGCCACGGCTCGGACGGATCGCCGGTCACGTGGAAGGAGCGCTCGTCCACCTGGTAGGCGATGTCGAGGTGGGGCGTATCGATCCGGACGTGACCGTGGATGCGTGACTCCAGCAGCTGTTCCAGCGCGCCGGTCACCAGCAGGGTGCGCTCAACCGGGTAGGGTGCGCGCCCGGTCTCGAACAGCTCCTCGAGCCGCAGGATAAGAGCGTCGAAGCTGCGTAGCTCCGGCTTGTAGCGCCACATCATCGTCGCCAGCGGCTCTTCCCGTCCTTCGACATCGACGGCAACGCAGAAATCACTGGCGCCGTCGGGCAGGAGGAAGATGGCGGTCTCGACCCCGTCGCGATGCCAGACCCGGTAGAGTGCGGCCTGGTCGCCGGCGCGGGGGTTCTCCCGTGGATCCTCGGAGCAGCCCAGGGCGGCGGCGAAGAGCTTCTGCGCCCACCGGTTGGAGTCGAGGAAGCTCCAGACGGCTTCCCCTTCCAGGCACTGCACCGCCTCCACTCCGGTCTCGCCGCCGGCGCGCCGCTCGATCAGGCACTGCACGGTCTCGAGCATGTGGAAGCCGTAGGAGTCGAGCTTGCCGGGGGCAACCACCAGCCCGTGTCGGGTGCGGCCGCCCCAGGGGAACTCGACCTCCGGGTTGCGGTAGTTGACCGGGATGGAGGAGCCGGCCATGAAGGGGAAGTCGAGCTCGTGGGACAGGTCGTACATGCGCCGGGCGTTGAGCCAGCTGTAGGAGAGGTGCTTGTCGTTGAAGACCGGCACCGAACAGTCGCAGCGGCGGAAGGTGTCGGCGATCTGCAGGAAAAGCTCGAAGCGGGGATAGAGGCGCTGACCCCGGTCGTTGAACTCGTAGGTGCCGTGCTCGGCTAGCAGGAGGACGCCGTCGACAGCCAGCTCGTCGGTGCCCAGGGGCAGAGCCTCGTGTACGGTGCGGAACCAGGGGACGCCGGTGCGCGCGCTCCAGTCGCGGCTGATGTCGTTCTCCGGGGTCTGGTGGGTGTAGATGGAGACGACCTCGGAGCGTGGCCTCGGTGGCTGCCCGTTTTCGTTGTAACCGAAGAGGTACTTGCCGACGATCGTGCGGGCATGGGAGGCTGGGCCCTCCCAGATGACGGTGTTTATCGCGGCGATCCGCTTAGGCGGGCTCATTTCAACTCCATCCAGAACGAGAACAGGCTGGCGTCCTCCAGCGTCAAGCGCAGGCGCGCGATTGCGGTGGCAGGGGCGCCCTCGACGAGGACGGCGTTCAGGCTGTCGGTGCGCAGGCTGGTGGCGTGGGCGGCCAGGGGCTCTAGCGTGTCGGCGTCTACCAGTTCGGCGGCAACACGGCCGCGCGAGGCATCGGCGTTGACGTGCAGGTTTCCCCCCCGGCAGGCAAACGGCCTGGTGAGGATGCTACCGGCGCCGGCCGCGTCCAGGCTGACGACCCCGTCGCGACGCAGCCGGGCCAGGCTTAGCGCGCCGATCTCTTCACTGGTGTAGTCGTGCCCCGCGGCCTGATAGAGTTCCTCGTAGCCGCGGTAGCGCAGGCCGTTGTGAAAGATCAGGATCTCATCGTCATGCACGAGCGGCCGGCCCACCGGCAGGACCTGGGCGGTGTCGAAGCTGACCCCGTCCCACGGCTCGACGCCGAGGAAGATGGCGCGGTCGGCGACCCGCTGCCAGGCGCGCAGGTCGTGGGACACCGCCAGCTCGGTCTGGTTGAGACCGGTGAAGTTGTCGTGTGGCGGCGGAATGGCGCCGGCCGGGTCGAGGATGAGAGGGAAGCCAACGTAGAGCCCTTCGTAGGGCAAAACCGCCATGTTGTAGACCTGGGCGATGTAGTCGCCGTCGTCGACAATGGGGGGCTGCAGGTAGCGCGGATCGGCCACCAGGGCCGCGATGCGCTCACGACGGTTGGCGCGGTCGATCTCGTCAGTCTGCAGGACCAGCTCCGACGGGGTCCAGTGCTCCCAGTCCTCGCTCCGCGACAGCCAGACCGAACGTCCCCACTCGGTCTGCAGCTTGTGCAGCAGGGTATAGCGGCCGGTGGTCTCGTCGAAGAAGAAGTGGGACTCGTCCTCGCTGCGGACCGGGGGTACATTCAGGTGGGTCCAGGCGAAGCCGTTGGGCGAAACCGCCATGTGGCGCCCGTCCCAGTCGAACATTCCCTTGTAGCGCCGGGCCGGGTCCGACTCGGCCTCGTCGCGGAAGACGTGGTAGAGGGTTTGCCCTTCGGGATCGTGGCAGATGTTGTTGTCGCGGGAACCGTGCCATTCGAACAGTCCCAACGACGGTCTCTCCCAGTGGACCAGATCGGTGGAGGTGGCGTAGCAGTTGACGAACCAGTCGGTGCGGGCGTAAGGGCCGTGGGGCGGCACCTCCCAGTAGGACCAGTAGAACCACTCCCAGAGCTGCTTCTCGGGATTCCACTGCGGCGGGTTGCGGCTCTGGACGTCGTTGGCTCCCCGTTCCACGTCGGCCCGCAGCACTGGGCCCTCCTTGCGTGGCTGGTGCAGGACGTGCTCGACGCCCTCCATCCGCTCGATGGCGCGGTCGTCGAGGAACAACTGCCGGTGCGTGTAAGGTTCGATCACGATGTGGTCTGTCGCGCGCTGAGGATTCTTGACTGACGTGTGAATAAAGGTCTTTGTCCACCCCGTCGCATCGGGTAAGGTCCGAGGCATGGTGTCTGGGCAGCGGCCCGGGAGATCGGAACAGGTGGACATGGCGCTAGATACGTGGGTTATGCAGCCCGGCTGGAATTTCCTCGACGAGTACGGCGACGAAGAGTACCTGGACAAGATGGGGGCAATCGGCGTGGGCAACCTGGCCTTCGGGGCGGCCCTTCCACTCGAGTCCAACCCCGCCAATTACCACGGCTCTATCAAGGGCAGCCCGCCCTTCGATTTCCAGGGTCAGGAAACCCGGATACTCGGGTTCCTCGAGGCGGCCTGGCGGCGCGACTTCGGCGTGTACGCCTACGGCACCAATCCGCACATGGCCCTGTCGGAGGAGGTCTCCCGAAACTTCCGCACCCGGCGCCGGCTGAATGCGGATGGCGAAGTGGAGGAGCAGGAGTTCACCTGGGGCACCTGCGCCAATGACGAGGAGTACCTGCAGTTCTACCTGGGGCGGCTGCGGGACGCCCACCAGGCCTTTCCGCGGCTGGCTGGCTTTCTCAACGACGGCCCCGAATTCGGCTACGAGATCTCGCCGGAGCTGTTCGGCGGCATGCTGACGATCTTCTCCTGCTTCGGTGCCTGCTGCGAGCGGAAAGCGGCGGATCTGGGTTACGACCTGAGCCGGCTGCGTGCCGCGGCGGCTGAGCTCATGCGGTCTCTGCGCACACTCGACGACGGCCTGATCGAGCGCACGCTCCGGCGGCAGGGCGACCCGGCCGACATGCTCGCTGCCGTTGCCGGCGATCCGGCCATCGTCGACTGGTTTCTCTTCAAGCGGGCATCGATCGCCGACTACATCCGCAGATTGTGCACCGGCGTCAAGGAGATTCACCCCGACCTGGAGATGGGCATCGGGTCGCGGCTGCCGGCCTTCACCCCGCTGACCGCCTACGACCTGCAGCATCTTGCAGGGCATGCCCATTTTTTCCTGCCCAAGCTCTATCTGTGGATGGGCGGGTTCGACGGACTCTACGGGACCGTCTACCGGTGGGTGGCGACCCTGGCGCGGTGGAACCCCGGACTGTCAGAAGAGCGGCTGCTGGCCTGCCTCTTCAGCCTCTTCGGTTTCCGCCTGCCGGAGGTGGAGTCGCTGGACGACCTTCGCCGGCATATCAGACCCGAGTTCGCCGACACCATGGAGCTCACTCACGTCGGGGACCCGTTCCCGGCCGCGTTTTTCTCCGAGATCGTCGCCGAACAGGTAAGGAAAATGATCGCGCAGGTAGGGGACGCCGGGCGGGTCCGGCCGTGGTTGGACTGCCACCACGGCGGCCGCCCGCTCATGCCCCACGAACTCGATCAGGTCCTGGCCGCTGCCGCGGGGGCGGGCCTGAGAACCTACCTGAACTACTGCCGTATCGATGCCGGAAACTGGGAGGTGGCGGTGAAACACGGTCGCCAGAAGGACTGACCTGGCGATGGCACTCCTGCTACCGGTGTAGTAGCTTGAGAAAGCGTTCCTACCACCCGGTGGCAACATGCCTCGCAACCTGCCTGCCAGCTTCCGCCGCCGCTTGCCCCTCGTGGGGGCAGGCGTCGGCATGCTCCTCTACCTGACTGGAAGCGCCGCCGCGCTCGAGATATTCCGGATAGGCGGGCTCGGCCCGCCGGCCGGCGAGCCAGGTGTTACTGTTCACCACATCCCGTGGACCGAATTCGTGGCCGGGCAGGGCATTGACCCGGATGGCCTCGCTGGGGGCGTCATGCGCCCGGTCTTCATTGCTCCCGGGGTGGATATCGCCGCCACCAGCCTGGCGCGCGGCGGCGGGCCGCACGTTCAGTCCGGACACGGCCGCTCGAACGTGGTAACGGACGAATCGAAGAACATGGTGGACGGCGACCCGGAGACCGTCTACGAGTGGCTGGAAGTCTCGGTGGCCAGCCAATTCCTCAATCAGGGTTTCGTCCAGCCCCACCTCATCACGATCGATTTGGGCGGGCTGTTCCTGGTCGATCGGGTGCGGCTGCTGACGGTAGAGGAATACCAGTTCCCCAACCGCTTTGAGGTCAGTGCCAACACCAGCACCACGGTTACCTCGGGTATTGGCAGCTTCCGCTCGCGTCCGGGGTTCATCGAGGCGGATTTCTGGTTGGATGGGGAGGTGGTCCACCGACTGCCGGAGAACGTCGACCACGCGATCGACGTCACGTTCGCCCCGGCGATGGCGCGCAGCCTCGACCTGCTGATGCACCGCAACACCCCGAGGCTGGTGCAGTTCTCCGAAGTCCAGGTGTTCGGCGACGGCTACATCAACAACGCGTCACTCGTGGGACCGTTCATCGACCTGGAGGAGGCGGCCGTGCTCGGGGAGATCCGCTGGCGCGGGAGTGGGGGGGCGCTGACGGAGATCCTGATCCGGACCCGGGCGGGGCGCGACCTGGATCCCAACAAGTACTGGCGTTCCACCGGCCGCGGCAGCGAGATTTCGCCGTTCGACGAAGAGGGCAACCTGCTCGATGCCGGCGCCTACCGCCTGCTCAAGCCTGGCGAGACGGCCGGGATCACCTATGACCGGGACAACTGGAGCTTCTGGTCGGCCCCTTACAACTTTGCCGACAGCAGCGGGACCTTCATCCTGTCACCCGGGCCAAACTCGGTCTTCCAGGTCAAGGTCGACATGCTGCTGACCCATACCGACGGGGGCGAGGTCGAGTACGTGGAGTTCAGCGTGACGAAGCCGCCGCTGGCCGAGGAGGTGGTGGGGGAGATCTTTCCGCCCCGAGTTGTCCTCGGCGAGATAACGCACTTCACTTACGCGATTGCGCCGATCATCCGGCCGCAGCATTCCGGGTTCGACCGGATCGAGATCTCGACCCCGTTCGGGCTGGCCGGGGTGGACACCGTGAAGATCGGCCGCGCGCCGGTAGAGGCAACCACCGAAATCCTCAATCCCGACTCGACCCTTTTCGCGGTGCAGTTGCCGCGGCGCCTGGGAACGGCAGACTCGGGCCAGCTGGTTGAGGTCCTCTTCAGCGCGCCGGTGCTGCGGTTCGGAACCCCGTTCACCGGCTGGGTGCGGGACGGGGAGCGGCCGGCGGAGCTGGCACAGCGGATCAACGCCGGCGACGCCAGCGACGCCCTGGTCAGCGAGACCCTACTCGTGCGCACGTCGGTGACCAATCGACTGCTGCACGACATGCAGGTCGAGCCCCGCGCCTTTACGCCCAACGGTGATGGGGTCAACGAGGTGGCCCGCTTTTCCCTCAACCTCCTCCAGGTCATCGGCGAGGTGCCGGTGGAGCTGGAGATCCACGACCTGGCTGGCCGCTCGATCTGGGCCTGGGAAGATGTCTCGCACGGGAGCGGCCGGATCCGGTTTGCCTGGGACGGTCGCGACGCAGCGGGCTCGACGGTGCCTCCCGGCCTCTACATCTTCCGCGTCGTCGCGCGGACGGAAGAAGGAGACGAGCAGCAGACCGGTACCGTCGCGGTCAGCTACTGACCTAATCGAACGGAGACGATTTGTTACTACTGAGCGACAAGGAGATCCGGCAGTTTATCCGCGATGGCTTCATCCTGGTGCGGGCCGATTTCGCGGAGCCGATTCACCGGCAGATCTACGAGCAGCTCGAAGAGGTTTTCGCCGACGAGGGCAATCCGGGAAACAACCTGCTGCCGCGCATCCCGCAGATAAAGCAGGTGTTCGACCACCCGGCCGTCGCCGGCGCTCTGACCAGCCTGCTGGGCCCGGGTTACATTATGAATCCGCACCGGCACTGCCACCTGAATCCGCCCGGCGGCAAAGGGCAGAGCTGGCACAAGGACTGCTACGTCTTCGATCACAATACCCGCCATCCCCGCTTCCACTGGATCCTCGCTCTCTACTACCCGCAGGATACCACCGCCGACATGGGGCCGACGGCCATCCTGCCGAGGGCCCAGGACTTGGAGCGGATCTCCGACGCCGACGCCGCGCGCAGCACCGAGGCGGAGCTGCCGCTGTGCGGCGAGGCCGGCACCGTGGCGTTGATCCACTTCGACTCTTGGCACCGGGCCAGCGCCAACCTCGGCGACCGCAAGCGCTACATGCTCAAGTTCCAGTTCGCTCGCATGGCCTGGCCGCCGGCTCCGGCCTGGGACCACCAGTCGGACGAATGGGTGGAGACAGGCAGACAGGAGCCGGTGTGGCGCCACGTCTGGAAGTGGCTGGGCGGTGGTGGGAATGGGACCAACCCCGGCGGTGGAATCGACGAGTTCCTGGCACTGCTGGAGCGGGGTGACGAGGCCGAGCGGCTACGGGCCGCCTGTCTGCTCGGCGAGCATGGGGCGGCGGCGGCGCCGCCGCGTCTGGAGAGTCTGAGACGGGAGGCGAATGAAGTAGAGCCGCGGGTCGAGGAGAAAACGGCCGACAACGCCCACGGCACCAACCCGACCGGGATGCGGGCGGCACAGGCACTGGCAGCCGGCGGGCCGGAGCTGGCGCCGCTGTTGGCCGCAGCCGCCGAAGATCAGCACTGGCTGGTCCGCGCCGCGCTGTGCGACGTGCTGGCGCAGTGGGGGCCGGCCGCTGCCGTCGCCCTGCCGGCGCTGCGGCGCTGCCTGGGCGACGAGCACTGGTGGGTGCGGCGCAATGCGGCCGCAGCCATCGGTCGGATGGGCACAGCGGGTGACGAGGCGCTGCCGGACCTGGTTGCCCGCCTGCGCGACGACGACCGGCGGGTGCGGCGCGCCACCGCCCTGGGGCTGGCGCAGCGGGGGCCTGGCGCCGCGGCGATCGGACCGCTGCAGCAGATGTTCGCGGACGGGGACCGCTACAACCGCTTCTACGCGCGGCTGGCGCTGAGCAGGATTGACGAGCCGCGGGCCCGGGACCTGCTGCTCGACGACCTGATGACGGCGCGGTGGTGTCCGCTTACCAGCACCGACAACATGTACTGAAGCGGGCGCGTGACTGCGGCCGCTTGCAAGCCTTCCTCCTAAACACGCCGTCTGCGGGCTCGATGGACCGTTCAGCGCGATTCGTCGGTCGGGTGCAACGTCGGTTGGGCTGAAAATGCCGGTTAGCGAATGCGCACCTCCCGGCCGCTAACCGAAGATTTGTAGATCCCGTCCAGCATCTGCATCAGCTGTACCCCCTGTTCCGCCGACATCATCGGCGTCTTTTTCGAAATGATACAATCGATGAAATGGCCGGTCTGACCGGCGAAAGCATCGGCGCTGGGGATCTCCGGCTGGATGTCGAGCTGCACCCCGTCTCGCTCGGTATAGATCACCACCGGATCGAGTTCGGCGCCGCCCTTGGTGCCAGCCAGCTGCAGGGTGCTCCGGGGCGGCAGGTTAAGCGCCCAGCTGCACTCGAGGATGAGGGTGGCACCATTGGCGAAGCGGATCATGCCGAAGGCGGAATCGTCGACGTCGAAGCGGGTTCCCTTCGGCACCAGGTGGGGCAGCTTGTGGAACGCCGTGCCGCTGACGGAAACGGGTTTGGGGTTACCCATCAGCCACCAGGCCCGGTCCAGAGCGTGCACCCCGATGTCGATTAGGGCGCCGCCGCCGCTGCGCTTCTTGTCGGTGAACCAGGCGCCGGTGCCGTGGGGGATGCCGCGGCGGCGATGGTAGATGGTGCGGCCGAAGTAGATCTCGCCCAGATCGCCGCTTTCGATGTAGCCTTTCAGCAACTGGGAGTTGCCATCGAAACGCCGGCAGAGGGCGTACATCAGGGTGCAGCCGTTCTTCTCGGCTGCGGCCGCCATCCGGCGGGCCTGGCCGGCGTCGAGGGCGGGGGGCTTCTCGCAGAACACGTGCTTGCCGGCGCGCAGGGCGTCAATGGCAATGGGGGCGTGGAGGAAGTTGGGGAGGCAGACGCTGACGGCGTCGATGCCGGCTTGCTTCAGCATGGTCTTGTGATCGGTGTAGGTGGCGGAGATGCCATGCTCTTCTGCCTGTTGGTCGGCGAGAGTTTGGTTGGCGTCGCAGAGGGCGATGACTTCGGCGTTGGGGGATTGCTTGTAGCCTTTGAGGTGCTCCTGGCCGGGCCAGCCCAGGCCGATGACTCCTACTTTCACCTTCATTCGTTTTTTCTCCTCGATTGGTGGTTTGTGTATTGGTTCGTTCGGCTTGGCGAGGGTGTCCGGCAGAGGGCATCACCTGCCGCGGCTCGTGAGATCCCATTCCCCGCCACCGCTGGGTCGGCACCGTCCGCCGGAAATCCGCCGCCCGGGCTGCAGTGGAGTCTCAAAGCTATGGTCAAATCCAGCACCGAGCAGCAGTGGGAGTGCCACGACCTTTCCCAAGCTGTTGGGATAGAAACCTCCAATACACTTGACCAAAGAAAGGCTTAGAGAAAGGGATAGGTAGCGTTGGGGGCGTATCCAGGAATCAGGGCGGTATGGGGTTGTCCGGCCTTCAGGCTGGTGCCGTCGGTGAAGGCTTCAGGGCGGCCGTTGAGGACGTTGATGAGGCGCCGGCGCCAGGGAGTGAGCCGGGTTTCGGCGTCGGGTTGCAGCGCCAGGTCGCGGCATTCGTGGGGGTCTTCGTCCAGGTTGAAGAGGTGTTCTCGGCCGGTCTGGGAGTACCAGATGTACTTCTGGTTGCCGTCGGTAATGAAGTGGTTGCCGTCGTCGTAAGCGTAGCAGCCGGCGTGCTCGCCGTGAAGGAGGTCCCGGACACCGTCGGTTTCGCCGCGCACGATGGGGAGGAGGCTGTGGCCGGTGCAGGCGTCGGGGATGTCCACGCCGGCCGCGTCGAGGAGCGTGGGCATGACGTCCTGGAGGCCTACCGGAGTGGTACAGGCTACTTCGCCGGCCAGTCCCCAGCTCTTCGGCGGCGAGATCAGGAAGGGCACGCGGGCCGAGGCTTCGTAGGGCCAGGTCTTGCGAAACATGTTGTGGTCGCAGAGCATCTCGCCGTGGTCGGAGGTAAAGAGGATCAGGGCCTCCTGCATCAGATTGCGGGCGTGCTGGATCAGGCGGCCGACCTGGTCGTCGACGAAGTTGACCATGCCGTAATAGGCGGCGCGCGCGCAGCGCTGGTCATGGGGCGGCAAGTGGATGTGCCCGGCGTCTGGATTGAGGCCGTGCTGTGGGCCGTCGAAGTCGCGGGCCCAGTCGCCGACCGCCGGCTCCGGCAGCTCCCGCTCGATATAGCGCTGGTAGTAGTGAGCCGGCGGTGTCAACGGCGGGTGGGGATCGATGAACGAGATGTTGAGGAAGAACGGTACGGTCGGGTCGCGCTTGCGGATGAAGTCCATGGCGCGGTCGATGCACCAGAAGGTGTGCATCTGATCCTCGGGAAGATGGTGGGGCCGGCCGACCCAGCCGTTGGCCGAGACGCCGTGCGCCATCCCGGGGTCGACGTCGTGGCGGGCATGGCGGGTCTGCAGCCATTCCACGTACTCGTTGTCGCCGCCGCGGGTGGCGTCGGCCAGCTGTATGTGGTCGAAGCCGTACCGCCGGCGCATCGGGCTCAGGTGGAGCTTGCCGATCATCTCGGTCTGGTAGCCGGCTTTGCCGAGCTCGCCGGCCAGGGTATGGGCCGGGTTCCACTCGGCGCCCTGGAAGCCGACGCCACCGTTGGCCGCCGGGGCGGTACCGGTCATGATCGAGCGGCGGGCGGGGATGCAGCTGGGGCATTCGGCGTAGGCATGGTGAAAGTGGGCGCCCCGCCGCGCCAGCCAGTCGAGGTTGGGGGTCTGGAGGGCTGGTGGGGCGTGGGGGTCGAGGCTCAGGCAGTCGCCGCGTTGCTGGTCGGTGGTTATCAGGAGGATGTTTGGGGAATTCGTGCTCATTCCTGTCAACGCCCGTGCTCTTCGCCGAAGATGGTGGGGGGCAGGTCAGAGCGCGACCGCCGGCCCGCTTCGGGACAAAGAGATTGCTTCCGGGGGGTCTTTGTCAATCTGCAGGTGGCGGCTATCGCCGTTTTTCCCCGCCTTTGACGGTTGCGGCTCCAGGTGGTCCTCGGGCTCAGTGTCGCCTGGTCCCTGCACAATCCATCTGCCCGGCGTCGCCTATGGCGCAGAGATAGCCGTCGGCAGTGACTACGAGGATCTCGGATTGGCCGTCGCCGTCCAGGTCGGCGACTACTGGGGAGCTGGTGGGATGGTCGAACTCGAGTGACCAGGCGACGCGGCCTGCCTCTCTGTCTCCTTTGATCGCATACAGGGCCGAGCCGCCAGCGATGAATTCACGAATGCCGTCGCCGTCGATGTCGGCGCTTGCCAGGTCGCCGGATATGGGCAGATCGAGGCGCCAGCGCTCTTCGCCGGTGGCGGCGGCGTAGCAGCGCAGCTCGTTGGGGTGGGGGACGCCGAGTTCGAGGGCGCCGTCCCCGTCGGCGTCGGCCGGGGCGGGATGAGCCTGGGCCATGGCGTAGGGGCCGGGGTCGAACATCCACAGAGGTTTGCGCTCCATGGTCATGGCGCCCCAGATGCCGAAGTTGGCGCAGGTCAGTTGCTCGTCGCGGCCGTCGCCGTCGAGGTCGGCGACCACCAGCGAACCGTAGGCGGTCCACATGCCGCCGCCGAAAAGGCGTACTGGCGAGACGGGGTGCTGGAGGAAAGTCCCGTCGCGGCCGTCGAGAACGACGCAGGAGTCCAGACTCATCATTAGGATGTCGTCGACGCCGTCGCCGTTGACGTCGGCGATGCTGGGCAGTCCGGTGGGGCCGAGACAGTGATGGAGGTTGTCGACCTCCTTGCCGTCGCGATGCCAGAGCACATTGCCGTCGCGCCCGGACAGGGCCCAGCTCTCATTGGAGCTGCCGGCGCCGCCGTGCGGGGTCCAGCGGGTGCAGACGTATACGTCGAGCCGGCCGTCGCCGGTGAAGTCGCCGACGGTCCAGCGGTGGATTGAGCGGAAATCGGTGGCGGCGGCCATGCCGGGGACCTCCCAGATCCAGCGGAGGCTGCCATCGCCGTTGAGCGCCGCCAGTGCGGCGTTGCCGCTGCCGGTCTGAGTGCCTACCAGTACTGCCGCCGAGCCGTCGCGATCGAGATCGGCCACGACGACACTTTCCCCGCCGCCATTGGACCAGGACGTGCCCCAGCCACGGTAGCGCCAGAGGCGGCGCAGGGGCTCGGCGTAATTGCCGGTCAGGGCGAAGGCGCCAATCCAGCCGTCGGCCATCGGGACGACGACCTCGTTGCGGCCGTCGCCGTCGAGGTCGGCCACGATCGGTGCCGCGGAGAAGCCGCCACCGGCTTCCCACGCCGTCGCGATGCTCGAGGCGGGATCGTCCGTTCCGTGCTGGTCGTTGGCGGCCAGCGCATGGATGCGGCCGCGGCCGTCGCCGGCTAGCAGGATCGCGCCGCCGGCAGGGCGGACCTGGGCGGCGAGCATGTGCAGCTCGAGCTTGGGGTCCAGCGACCAGCGGGCCTGTTGGTCCCATCGCCCATCTGCTCTCTGGCCAATGGCGAGGAGGCCGTCCGGTGCGGCGTCGCCGTCTTCGTCGACGGCCACGAAGAAGCTGCGACGGCTGCCGCCGTCGAGCGCGATTGCCAAGGGGGTCTTGGGATCGTGTGACCTGGAGCCGGTGCCGAGATCGAATTCAACCCGGTGGTCGGCTGCGAGGCGGCAGCGCGGATGCTGCCAGTGCACTGTCCACTCACCCGCCTCACAGGCGAGCAGAGAGAGGTTCGTGTATTCGCGCGGCGTCAGGTTGGCCTGTTCGGAAACGAGGAGCTCGATCGCGCCGTCACCGTCGATATCGCCGACGGATTCGAGGTAGCTGTTGCGGCGCTCCGACTTCAGCTCGCCGGTGGCACCATCGTAGATCTGGAGACGCCAGTCTTCGTCGTAGACGGACAGGCCGACCTCGACGGCGCCGTCGCCATCCATGTCCGCCACGGAGCGGGGCACGAAATGCAGCAGGTGGGGGGTGAAGGGGTACCACCAGCCCCAGTACTTGCTCCACAACATGCGACCGGCACCATTCTCCACCTTGATCACCACCACCTGCAGGGCAATGAGATCGTCCATGACGACGATCTCGTTCAGCCCGTCGCCGTCGATATCGGCGACGGTGCATTGTCCGTAGTTGCGCTGGCTGGAGCCGCCGGCTTCCCAGTCGAAGCGACAGAGGTCGGCGCCGGAGTTGAGGTCGAGGACGACCAGGCCGCCCTGTACTGCGGCGATGATCTCGCAGACCCCGTCGCCGTCGACGTCACCGACGGTGGAGGTGGCGTGGGCGTAGACGCCGCCCTTGTTGAACTCGTTTTCCCAGACCAGGCGGCCGTTGGCGGCTCCGGCCTCGAAGGTGAAGTAGTGGGCCGAATTGTACTCCTCGCGCTCGGTCAGCGTAGCTATCTGCAGTCCCGGAACGGCGGGGTCGAGCTTGCCGACGTGGGTGCGCCAGTTGGGCGAGGCGCTGGTGGGCGTGCGCCAGAGGACGGCACCGTCGATTCCCGAGAGGATTACGGGGCCGCCAAGGACGATCTCGAGCCGGCCGTCCTCATCGAGAGCGGCGATGGTGACGACCGGACCGCCGGCTTCGGCCTCCCATTTCGACTCGCCGGCGAGCGTGGTGGCCACCAGGCGGCCGGCGGCTTCGCGCAGGATCTCCAGCTCGCCGTCTCCGTCCAGGTCGCGGCAGATGATGCTGCCGACGCGGCCGCGGCCGAGATGGTGGCGCCAGAGGACGGCAGGTTGGCTGATGGTGCCCGGGACCTCGGCTTGGCCGGTCAAACGCACGTCCCGGCGCGGCATCGGCCAGGTGGAGGACGAAGGTGTGGTCGGTTTGGTCACGGCGATCTCGATGCAGGATTAGGGATTGGTGACAAACCACCGCCCGCCGAACTTTCTTGTCAATCAGGTAACGTCCCAGGTCTCGTGTCGCCGTCGCCGGTAGGACTCCAGGTTGAGGCCACCAGGTGGCATGAAGACCCTCCCGCCAGTGCTGCCTGGCGTTTGTTCACTGATGCTGTGGAGGTGCTTGTCGCGCACCGGGCGACCGGGTATGTTGTGCCGAAGCGGGCGCGCCAATACCGGCAGCCGGCTTTGGAGAACCGACGATGACAACGCTCAAACTGCCAGTGCGCTGGTACGGAGGCTCTAACTACTACACCGACAGCCAGGAGGGAGACGGGACGCGTTACAGCGATCTCGAGCTCGACCTGGAGCGTACCGCCTTCATGGTAGTCGACTCCGACTGCGGTGAGGGAAACCCGTACGTCGAGGAAGGCATCGCGCCGGCGCTGAAGGCGGCGCGCGGCTGCGGCATGCACGTGATCTACATCCACAACGACTTTTCCCAGTGTGACGAGCCGGGCAGCATCAAGCGCGAGATCCACGGCACGCGCTGGGGCAGCGAGGGTGAGGGAATGCGCCCGGCGCCGGACCGGGCACCGCCCGTGCCCAACTACTCGCCCGCGATCGCGCCGTTGCCGCACGAGCCGGACTTCCCCAAGCGCGAGTGGTCGGGGTTCCACGAGACCCACACCGACTACCACCTGCGCTGCCACGACATCGTCAACCTGATTGCGGTCGGATTCTCGCAGCGCTCCTGCCTCTACTTCACCTGTGCCGGCGCTGTCGAACACAACTACCGGGTGGTCATGCTCCGCGACTGCACACACTCGGCCGAGTACCCTGACACGGTGGACGACAGCCTGCCCGAAGGCGGATGGCTGGCGAAGATCATGCTGCGCAACTTCGAGCACGTGGTAGGCTATACCTCGACGTCGGCCGAGTTTGGGGCGGCGTGCGGGACGGCACCCAAATAGGTGAAAGGGATGGGCGAATCCAACGGTAGCATACCGTTTCCGGCATTGACGCCGGCGCAGCGCCTGCATCTGGAGATCAACGGCTACGTCGTGATCGAGAACGCGATCGGCGACGAGCAGGTGAAAGAGCTGCTCGATACCACCCAGGCAATCGAGCAGCGCTACCGCTCCACCGGCGAACTGCCCGGTCCCAGCTGTCACGTGTCGGCGGCGCGGGAGAACTACTTCCGCATCGACAACCTGCCGCACCTGGCACCCTGCTACTTCGACCACCTGAGCGACCCGTTCATGCTGGGGCTGGTCGAGGAGATCGTCGGCGGCACAGTCAGACTGGAGCAGTCGGACGCTCACATCAGACGGCCGGTGCCGGAGGATCAGCAGCACTACGGTTTCCACCGCGGGATCAATCCCGGCTACAGCCACATCGCCAACGGACTCTACCACTTCTCATTCGTGAAGACGTTGACGAACCTGACCGGTCTGGGGCCGGACGACGGTGGCACTACGGTCATTGCCGGCACTCACAAGGTGCCGGCCGACGTGCCCCAGAAGGCCATCATCGAAGCGGCGATGGCCGATCCGCGGTTGATTCACCAGGTGGAGGCGCCGGCCGGATCGACGCTGCTGTTTTTCGAAGCGCTGATGCACTCGTCGGGGATCATCCGGTCTCACCGGGACCGGGTGCTGATCATCGGTGGTTACACGCCGACCATGTTCCAGACTTGGGCTGGCTACGAGCCGGATGCGGAGTTCACGGCGGGACTGTCCGAGGCACACCGGGAGCTGCTGACGGGGGATGCGCGATACGGATGGGCGCGCAAGAGTCGGGAGCTAGGGGAGCCGGCGGCGGGGAGTGGCTGACCGTATAGCTGCGCTCTAGACATACGCGGGGTGGCTTTCACACAAGTACGGATGCCCGAGACACTCGCCGTTTATCGGGATTGTCACCCCGGTCTCAGGGGGCGCTAGTGCAATCGACATTCCGCTATATGGTTAGCACCCAGAAGTCGAGCTCTCCCTCTCTCATGTCCACGAGGCGCGGCTGTCTACCGATGCCCGGGTGGCCAACAGCCTCGCCATCCACGCGGATCTCCGACCTGACATCACTCGTGGCGTAAAAGAGGACGGTCACGCCCGTCGTCCCCACGAAAGCCGCGGCTTCGATGGCGTCGTCGCCGACCTCGAGACCCTTCGTGTGCCGGTAGCCTTGCGGATAGCCGGGGGCGCTGTCATCCCGCAGGCGCTGCCGGATTTGACAGTAGCGGTGCAACTCTTCCATACCCTCCAGCTGCACGTCGTGCTGCAATCCGACAATGGCAAACTCGCCGCCGGCCAGGACCGCGTTGAGTTCGCGCCGCAGTCCCGGCAGGGCCGCGGCGCGGACTGCGGCGGTGTTACCGGCGTGCAGAGCGGTGATGACGCGGCCGTAGCGGCGCGCCGGCAGGGTGTAGGTAATCGAGGGATCGTTGCGGTAGGCGAAGTGCAGGTCCACCCAGCGTCCGGTAACGTCGCCGGAGCCTTCGATCATGAGGATGCCGTCCGGCCCCAGGCCCTCGCGAAAGAGCCGGTGCAGGTGGCCCACGCCGCGGGTGTTGCTGGTGAGTATGCCGACCGAGCTCAGGCCGTGGAGGTGGGCCGCTCCATGCGCCGCGCAGGTGCCCCACGGAAAGTGACCCTCGTCCATGAAGACCATGTCGAGGCCGTGCCGGCGGTAGTCGGGAATGAGTTCCTCACGCCACAGGTCGTGCCAGGCGCTGTTGTCGACGCAGGCCCGGTCGCCGACGGTGGGGGTGACCCAGGGCACCGTGGCGTCGACGCCGGCCTCCGGGACGTACTGTCTGGCGGCGGGGTGGTGATAAGACAGGGGGGTGTAGCCGCCGACGAAACTGACCTCCAGCTGCCGCAGTGCCCTCATCATGCGATCCCACGCCGCCTCGCCGCCAGCCTCCTCGCACACGGGAAAGAAGTCGGGATAACGTCCCACCTGTGCCTGGAACCAGGTGAGCCCGACGCCCAGGTGGGAGGGAGCGGTGCCGCTGGCCGCGAGCAGATCCGAGATTTGCGGCGCCACGGTGTCCAGGTGGTTGTAGATGCCGCGGGGGTAGCGGTTGCCGATCTCGTTCTCCGCGACCCAGCAGCCGGCATAC
>CAYWBJ010000216.1:0-5140 GCA_964456165.1 uncultured Gemmatimonadaceae bacterium
GGCGACCCGAAACGGGTAACCAGGGGAAACCGCCACTACATCTTCGAACCGATGCTGGATGGACAACGGATCTGGGGAAACGGCATCGAGCCCGTGGCACGGCCGCAACCGGAGAGAATCACCCTGCGGCGCACCCTTTCCGGAGATTCGGGGCGATTTCGGTTCCGGATCTGCGAGCAGGTGTCGAAGGTCCGTCACGCCTCGCTGCTCTTCCGCGCCTATGGTATGACGAGGAACGATCGGGTGGAGGTACTTCTGAACGGCCACCGGATCCGCCCGCCGGCACTGCGGCTCTGCAGTGCCGGCGAGCCGGTCGCGGCGCCGGCCACCAACCTCACCGACTATGAGAAGAGGATTGACATGAAGGGTGGTACCGACAAGTCGACCCACGTCGCGCTGGGGTTGTCGCCGATTCCCGACTTGCCCAAGTCGTTCGCCACGGGATGGTTTCAGCTAACCCCGGCGATCGCCTCGTTCGGCGATAACTTCCTGGAGGTCACTCTCGTCTCCGGTGATGCCGAGCAGTCGGATGACATCGTCATCGAGGAGGTCGAGGTCCATGTCGCACCGTAGCGCTGAACAGGCGCGGTATCCACCGGCTGTCGCAGACGGTCAAGGCGATGGGGCAGGCAGTCCCCAAGGCCGCGGAGGACATGCACCACCGTCAGGTAGCCCGGCGGCGCCGAACTGAAACGGCCGCAAGGACAAAGCCTGCACCTGGTCTCTCAGCTAAAGAAAGCCGAGCTGTACTCCTTCTGGATCGAATGAAAGGTGCGAAGAGCCAGTCCTGCAGCGAGTGTAGGTTATCTGCACTTCAAGCGGGCGCAGCCGTGCTGGGCGAAGTGTCTCAGCAACTCGCGTGTCGGTAAGGACCAGTTCTCCTTCTTTCGCTCGTCGTGGGTTATAGATCCACTTCCGTTCAGGATAAACTATATTCCCGCTGGGATCCGCTACCCACAGCAGAGGCCCACGATGAAGGAAACCGCCATCTACATCCCTGCCCACGACTGGGATTCCGTCGATTCTCTGCCGCCCGACTGGGGTGAGGTCCCTGCCGGCTGGTCTTTCGCCAAACGTCTACTCCTCGAAAACAGAACCGGCCGCCCCCGCCACGGCGAGCCTGTCGAGGCCGACATCGACTTCCTCGCGCGCCACGTAGACGACCTGACCCGTGAGTTGCGCGTCGCCCGGGTCGACGACGCGCGCATCGAGATCGTTCCGGCTCAGGTCCACCTGGTCGGCCGCGAGGATGACTTCCTGCGCACGCGCCTGCTCTTCCTCGCCGACATTCCGGCGGAGAGCAGTGCCACCTATCTGATCCTCTACGGCAACGCCGACGCGCCTGCACCCAGCTACCAAACCGATCTCTCAGTCGCTGGCGAGGGTTTCGCCCTCGAGGTGGAAAACACCTACTACCGAGCAGTGATGGCAAAGATGAACGGCAACTGGAAGGATCACTATTCCAAGCGCGGCCCCGCAGAGCTTGTCAATCGCCACGGTCACGGCGTCGAAGGTACAATCCACTGGGGACCCGACTGGAGTGACGAGCACGTCGGCCGTTACCGAATAACCAACTGGGACGGCCCACCGCTGTTCGATTACGAGGTGCTGCAAGGATCGGTCTGCGTCCGCATCCGCAGGTGGGGCCACCCGATCCTGTCGCTTGGCCCCCAGGTCGGCAGGCCGCACAAGGTCAAAGCTACCGTCACCTACACGTTCTGGGCCGGCCAGCCCTACGTGGTCATGGAGTCGAACCTCGAAGTCCTCGAGGATGTGCGCTTCCGGGACTGCCGCAACGACGAGTTCGTCATCGGCGAACACCTTCCCGAGCGCGCCTGGATGGGCCCGAACGGCGAGATCGGCTCAGGAGCCCGCAGCTGGACCGGGGAAGACCCACGCTGGGTTACCCACTTCAACCGCGAGACTGGCGAAGGCTTCTCCAGTATCCACCTGGATTTCGAGAACACCAACCCGAGCTATGCTGAGCCCAACCATGTCGGCTTCTCCCACACCGGCACCTGGGTGCGTTACCCCGTCATGCACGTGCCGATGCGGGCTGGAGATCATGTGTACGAGAGAAATGCCTACGTCCTGCACTCCTACGAGGAGGGCGCTGACCACCAGGGCCTCGCCGACCTCGTCGAACACTGGGAGCGACTGACCAACCCCATCACCCAGACCGAATCTGCACCGATCGCCCGCCCGATCGACCGGGACAACGTCATGGACGCCCTGCGCGCCACCAACGAGTTCGAACTCTACGTACAGGGATCCCCATGGGGCCAAAGGCAGCTCAGCTTCGTCGACATCGGCGCCATCCGAGACATCGCCATCGACGGCAACAACATCCGCGTCGACGTCGTGATGCCGTATGCTGGAAGGGAAACCTGGCTATCGTGGTTCTCCGACGGTATCGAAGAGCAGCTGCGCACCCGCCTGCAGGGTGTGGGTGAGGTTGAGGTGTGCCTCGTCCCTGAGCCAAAGTGGACACCGCAACGGCTCAGCGCCCGCGCGCGCCGCACCATCGGACCGGCGGACGAATGAGTCAGCCGTCGCGTCCGGCTTCCCAAGCTTGCAGCCTTCATCCCCCGCTCGACGCATCCACGCCAAGCTGAACTCGTTCTGGATCGAATCAAAGGCGCGAAGAGCCAGTCCTGTGGCGAGTGACGTTAGTGCATATCTCAGCTGGTTGGTAGTAGCGACATCAGCCCGGCTCGGGGCGCCATCGGACGGCGTACAGATCGGTGGCGTCTCTGACCTGATCCCATGAAGCTCCTTTGCTCGAGCCACAAATGGAAAGGATCGTGTCGTCCTCCATCATGACACTGGCACTGTAGCTGCCGGTGAAGGCAGAGACATCCATGTAGTAGACCTCGTCTTCCCAGGTGCGCCCCTCATCTCTGCTGATCATGGCTCGCGACCCGGGTGCGCCGGGGCCGTACCGGGTATCGTGAATGACGGCCACGGTGCCGTCGCTCTGCGCCGCCGGATAACCGCAGGTCTGACCGTACACGGTGCACACCATGCGCGGCGGCGTCCAGGACAGTCCGCGATCGTCGGATTCCATCACGAACAGATTCTTGAAACCGCTCGGGATCTTGCCGAAACGCTCCAGGGCTGCGTGCAGGATGTACTGGGTCGCGTGCATCTTCTGCAACGCATCGATGTCGGGAATGTCGGTGCCGCCGAGTCGATCGGTGCGCCGGTCGGGAGCGATGATCAGCTCCATTGAGATTTCCTTTGCGATCCATAGCTAGCCAAGGCGTTCTGCGCACTCGGTCTGACGCAGGGGGATCAACCGATCCCCAGCACCAACGACGTCGGCAGGCTGGCGGGTCGGCCTGTTCGGCTGCGCTTCAGGCTGAAGGACGCCGATCTATACTCGTTCAGATTCAGATCAACGCGGGAGACAACCGCGCAATCGAACGAGTCCAGCGCCCGGTCCCCCTCGCACCACGCACATTTTTCACGAAAGTTCGGGAAGGTGCCCCTTTCAGACTCGAATCGCCGTGCTCAGGCTTCCCACATCACCGGACTGATTTGCGGATCGTCCAGATGCGAGGTGTACCAGCTCTCGTCCCCGTCCACCGGCACCGCCCGCTCGTCCCGCAAGTGTACGGCATAGCTCCAGCGCGGCCGGTCCGACAGATTGGCGTTGGAGCCGTGGTAGGTCAGACAGTGGTGTACGCTGAACCCGCCACAGGCCATCATCCCCGACACTTCCTGCCATTGCTCGCCCTCCGGCACCTCGATCCCCAGGCGCAAACTCTCCTGGTCCTTGCCGAAGAAATCGCCCTGATCCAGGTAACCCCATCGGTGCGAACCTTTGACGAAGCGCATCGGCCCCATCTGCTCGTCGACATCGCACAGCGCGATCCAGACGGTAAACAACCCCTCATCCTCCTTCCACATTTTCCAATACTGCCGGTCCTGGTGCCAACCCACATGCCCGGCTGCCGCCGACCCAGGCGGTTTGATAAGCAACTGGCTTGCCCAGACCTGTATCCTTCGAGAACCGGTGATCGCCGCCACCTGCTTGCCGACCTCCGGGCACGTCACCAAGCCATAGAGGCCCGAATCCGATCCGTGTGGGTTGTTGATCTTGCACAAAACCCGAGGATCGTAGCCCGGATGCTGGTCGGGCAGCGGCGCCAGGTCGAATTCGCCATCCCGCACGTTTACCAAGCCCTTGAGCGCCCTGCCCAACACATCGTCCGGCGCGACACGACCGGTGACAACCCGATAGCCGTCACGTTCGTACCGGCTTTGCCTTGATGTCATTTGGTTCCCGTTTCGCGGCTACTGTGATAGGACGTTGACTGGGCGCCTCGGGACGCCTGCTGCAGTGCAGGACACCTTGGTTTACTGTCGCAAGCCGAGGCATTCGAACGACCTGGATCTGAACCTGTCGGGAAAAGCTTCTACTAGGAGGACTGACTGCGCCAGCCCGGGAGGCCCTTTTCCCTCGCGCTTGAACGCCCGGGTGATATAGCACTTTATCCTCCCTACTCGCATACTTATATGATATTTATCCTGACTTGACGGGCTGTAAGGGCGGAAATGGATTGTCCGTATTATTTATCTTGGAGAAACAAATAGATGCGTGATGCGGAAGAAGGGAAAGAATCAGTTAGTGGATACTTGGATGGACTACATCCGGAAGGGGTGGGAGTGGAAGAAAGTGAACTCAGGATAAAGCTGCATCTGGTTGAATCCCAAGCTCTGCGCCGACTCAGGAAGGAAGTGTGGAGAATGAAGAGCGCGGCCGATATTGAACACGTATCCGAAACGCTGAAAACCAGTCTGGAAATGCTGGAAATACCCTATGCTTATTGTGGCATCAACGTGCTGGATTCTTCTCTCATCCCCCCCATGGTCAACTATTACACCGCCGTCAATAAAGGAGAATGGACGATAGAAAGGAAGCTTCAGGAAGGCGTCTTGGTGGAAAAGTTTTGGAAGGTGGGAGAACCGTCCTATCGTCCGAATCTCGACGTAGAGGATATCTATCACGAGCGACAAAATTTATCTGAAGTTTTTAACATGCCGATTCGCTCAGTGCTTGACATACCCTTCTCGCACGGTACTCTGGCCGTCAATAGTACTGAGATCAACGCATTCGCACTGCATCAGATCGAGA
>CAYWBJ010000217.1:0-1553 GCA_964456165.1 uncultured Gemmatimonadaceae bacterium
TGACTCGCAAGCTTCAGTCGCAATGCGCTCGACTCAAGCGCTGCTGCCCGCTCGACCAAGGCGGCATGTCCGGCTTTAGCCTCCGCCACATCAAGACCCTGAGTATCGATGGCCTCCCGTGCGTCGAGCACGCGTCGCTGCGCCACCGTGAACCTGTCATCAGCAGCTGTTTGCTCTCGTTCCAGGCGTTCGATCGATGCCTCGGCTTCGGCCCGACGAGCCGCGACAGCCTCCCGCTCCTCCTCCACAGTTCGGCGCTCGGTGCCGATAACTTCCTCTTTGCGAGCCAATCGCTCCTCGTCCTGAATGACCGCGGCCCGCTGTAGTTCGTGCCCAACCATCGACTTCTCGTGCTGCTGCAACTCTCCTTGGAGTTCGAGGAAACGGTGCTCCTGGTCCCTGATAGCGCTCTCTCGCCCAGCCAGTTCCGCCGTGAGCCCCTCGACCTCCTTCTGCTCGGAGTCAATACGGACCTTCAGTTCCTTGACTTCACGCTTCGTCGCCAGGATACCGAGCCCTTCACCCTGCATCCCACCATCCACAAGCGACATCCCGCGGAACACGTCACCAACCGGAGTGGCAATTGGCGCTGTCGTCTCTGCAGCCGCCCGAGCAGCCGTCTCTAAGTCAGGTGCGAGCCACCGGCCCGCCAGGACCGCACTGACCGCGGCTTCCCCAGCCCCCGAAACTCGGACCACGTTAATCAGTGGCTCCAGACCAGGAAACGGGTCATCGGACGTCCCAACCAGGGGTTGTTCTTCCGCAATCAGAAAACCAGCCCGCCCGACCCCATGGTCGCGGACAAAAGCTAAACCGTTCTCAGCGTCACCGCGTGTGGGTACGACAACATACTGCAACAAATCGCCAAGGCATGCCTCAACCGCGCGTTCCCGCCCCGGCTCAACCTCAAGGTGGTCGGCAACCGAACCGAGGTGGTTCACACCAGGCTCTTTCTGGGAGAGGAGCAGCCTCGCCGCGTCCGAGTAATCAGCCCGGCTCTTCTCCAAATCACGAAGTGAAGTCAGCCGACCAGACAGGCTCGCCAGCTGCCGCTCCCTCTCTCGCAGATCGCTGGCGTGCGAATCTCGCTGCTCTCGCTGCACCCGCAAATCCGTCTCGCTTTCAGCACAAACTGCCTGGTCACGACTGATCGCCTCGCGAGTGTCTCGTTCCGCCGCCTCGGCAGCATCACGGGTCGTAGCCAGCGCCTTCCTCTCGACAACCAGATCGGCCGCCTCGGCGTCCAACTTCGCCAAGGATTCACCGAGCCGTGTCTGACCGGCCACGGCATGTTCAACAGCATGCCTGAGCGCGGTAGCCGCATTGATCGCGGCGAACACCTCGCTCCTCGCCGCCTCGACATCCCCCTCAAGGCCGTCCAAACCACGCTGCGCTTCAGCCAAGACTTGCACCTTGACCTCTACACTTTGTCCCACCTCGTCCCGCTCATTCCCGCAGCGCTCGGCCTCGACTTCCTGCGCGACCAACTCCGTCCGGGCCGGCTCACGCTTGGCCCGAAGATCCTCGACTTCCCGCTCCAGTTCCTGAATGGT
>CAYWBJ010000218.1:0-34470 GCA_964456165.1 uncultured Gemmatimonadaceae bacterium
CTGGAGGTTGCGCCGGCCGCGGCGCTGGACGAGTCTCTGCTCGGACTTCGGTCGCTGGCGCTCATCGCCGCCGGCGCCGCCGCGACGTACCGCGAAGCGCAGAAGCGCTTCGGCCGCGACGCCGTCGTCGCTGGAGGATAAATGACTACCAGGCCACGCCTCCTCCTCACCAAAGCCGAGGCCATGCTGCAGGACTGGCCCGAACCGCCCAGGGCATCGACGTCCTCGCCTACGTTCTGGTCAACGCCCACCTGGCCTCTTACGATAGCCGCGCGTTCTAGCGCTAGTAGCTCGACCGGCCCCACGATGACTCGCAGGCGCCATCAACACCCGGGCCATCTACGGCTGCGGTCCCGGGTACCGTCCGCTGATGGACTACGAGGTCAGCGAAGTTCGCGAATTCATGCGGCGCAGCCTCAACGACCTCACCTTCGGCTACAACCAGCCGGTGCAACCGGATACCTGGTTGCACATACATGAAGTGGAGCCGTTCGTCGACCCGGCCGCTGAGCGCGCCAACACGCAAGGAGGAGTGAAGCAATGACATACCGCGGCGCCATCCTCGGCACCGGCAGAGTCGGCTACCAATTCAGTTTCGGCGACCTGCCGGACAACCACGCCGAAGCTGTACAGCAGCATCCCGACTGCGAGCTGGCCGCCGGCGTGAACCGCGGTCGCGAGAAACTCGACGCCTTCGGTCGGCGCTTCGGCGTGGACGCGCTCTACCACGACTTCAGGCAGATGCTCGACGAGGTGAAGCCGGACATCTGCATCGTCGCCACCCACCCGGAGCTGCACTGCGAGATGGTCTTGGCCTGCGCCGCCGCCACCACCACCCGGGCCATCATCTGCGAGAAGCCGATGGCCTTAAGCCTGCCGCAGTGCGACCGCATGATCGAGGCTTGCGACCGGGCCGGCATCCTGCTGCAGGTCAACCACAACCGGCGCTGGCACCCGGAGTGGAACCTGGCTCTCGAGCTCCTGCGCGACGGAGCCATCGGCGAACTCAACCAGATCTACTGTTACATGGATGGCGGGAAGCCGACACCCGACTGGCGCAGCGAGAACGAGGGACCCCTGCTGCACGACTTCACCCACTACTTCGACCTGATGGACCTGTACGCCGGCGAGGTGGACTGGCTCTGCGGCCTGGCCGAGCAGCGCCGCCGGCCCTGGGCGGTGGAGGACTTCGCCACCGCCTTCATGCGTTTCAGGAGCGGCGTCACCGGCACCTTGCACGGCGCCGAGCTCACCGAATACACTGAGAACAGCTTCGAACTCCGCGGCAGCATCGGCGTCATCCGCTTGGTCGACGAGCAAGTGGTGCTCATGCAGTCTCATCGGGATATCTACGAGCCGGACAGCGGGTTCCAGTGGTCGGCGTTGCGACCAACGGAGCTGGAACGCCCGCCTGCGGCGTCGACCTATGTGGCAGCCCTGGCCGAGCTGATCGACGCCCTCGACGGGGGAGGCGCTCTGCGCAGTGACGGCACCGTCGGGCGGCGCTCGCTGGAGATGGTCGAGGCGGTGTACCGGTCGCAACTGGCCGCAAATCAGCCGGTGCGTTTTCCGCTGGCGGCACTCGAGAAGGACGAGGGGGGTGTCGCCGCCCTGCGCCGGGCGGGACAGTTCGTCGAGCGCAGCGGAGGTTAGCGGAGCGGGCTCAGGCCACCCACAGGTCGTGGGTGATCATCTCTTCGGCCGTCAGAATCTCGTAGCCGTCGGCGGTCACCAGCACCACGTCTTCGAGACCGAACTTCTCGCTCGCCTCCCAGAACGGGGTGACCCCGTCCAGAGTGATGAACGGCTCGACGCACAGCACCATGCCCACCTCGAGTATCGCCTCGCCCACCGCGCTAAGCCCCGGCTGCTCGTGCAGATCCAGGCCCAGGCTGTGACCGATAGCCGACCAGCCGAACTCCAGGCACCAGGCGGAGAAGTCGGAGAATCCGGCCCGGTCGTTCACGTCGAAGGCGGCCCTGAACACGTCCCTGCAGGGTACGCCCGGCCGCACTGTTTCGATGGCGGCGAACATTCCTTCTTTGGCCAGGTTGTAGAAGCGCTGCTGGTCGGGTCGGGGCGCGCCGACGGCGGCCATGCGCTTGAAGTCGCACCAGTATCCCTCGTAGACGCAGCCGCCGTCGTACTGCACCAGGTCACCGGGCTGGATCGCGTAGTCGGTCGGCATGCCGTCGGCCCACATCGCCCGGGGGCCGGCATAGACGGCGTTGAAGCGCTGCTCGCTGGCGCCGGCTGCGCACATGGCACCGGTCATGATGGCGGCCAGTTCCTTCTCAGTCATGCCGGCGCGCAGCCGCTCGAAGCCGGCCCGTACGCCCGATGCCGAAATCCTCGCCGCCGTGCGCATGCGCTCGATCTCGGCCGGCGACTTGATGCTGCGCACCTTCCACACGGTCGCACTGCCGTCGACCACCTTCGCGTCGGGAATTCCTGCCAGCAGAGCCGAGAAGTGCTCATGTCCCATGTGCACCTGCATCTCGGCGCCGAGCTCCATGCCCAGCTTACCCTGCGCGAGCCCCTGCTCGCGCAGAACGTCCAGCACCATGGCCACCGCGTTCGACTCCTTCGACATGTAGAAGGCCTTCGCCGGCGGCCAGTAGCGCACGTCCTCGATCCAGCACTGCTTCACCAGGTGCTGGAACCCGGCGCCCACCATCAGGACCGGATCGCCGGTGGCCGGCAGCACCAGCAGGAAGTAGAAGTGGGCCGCGTCCCAGGCACCATCGCGCAGCCCGGCGAAGTAGCGCAGGTTGTGCCGGCCCGTCAGGAACAGGGCGTCGATCCCGTCCTCGCACAGTGCCGCCTGCGTGCGCTGGAACCGGTCCAGATACTCGTCGCGCGGAAAATCCGCTGCCATCAGCTCTTTCATGGTCGTGACTCCGGACGGTTACCTCCATACCAGTGCGGGCGAAACACACTTCTGCTTCGGGACGCGCGTGGTGCTACCCGGCCTCCAGCCAGAATGAGTAGAGCCGGGCCTGGTACAGGTAGAAGCGCACCCGCACCGGCTCATCGAAGACGCGGTCGTGATCCGGCTTCCATTCGATGCGGGCTCTCGTGTGGTCGCCGCGCAGCGGCGGCGGGGTTTCCGCCGGCACCCAGAAGCCGGGCACCGGGCGCATGTTCATGTCGACGATCTCGGCGTAAAGCTCGCCCCAGCGGGCGTCGACGTTGACGTAGAGCTCCTCCCCCTTCCAGACGAACGGCTTCGAGGTGACGCAGCCGGCGTTGCCGCCGTCGAGGGAAACGAAACCATCCGGTCGGAGCCGGGCCCGGCAGACCGTCGCCTGGTCCTCGAACAGGGCCGGGTCGACGCCTAGCCGGAAGAGTTCGCGGCAGTTGTCGAAGCGCTCGTACTGCTCCCGGCTCGAAGGCATGCGACAGGCAATGTGGTGGACCCAGATCTCCCCGTCCTCCCGCACCACCGGGGCTCCCGACATGCCGACCTGGCTGGTGTCGTAGCGCACCCCGTCCCAGTGCTCGATCGGGATGAACAGGGCCCGGTCGCCCACCCGTTCCCAGTTCCGCAGATCCCGCGACACCGCCAGCTCGACCTGGTTGATGCGGGTGAAGGTGGTGGCGGGCGGCGGGATGGCGCCGATCGGGTTGAAGATCATCGGAAAGCCGACGTAGAGCCCCTGGTAGGGCAGCACCGCCATGTGGTAGGCTTCGGCTTTGTAGTCGACGTGGTCGCTCAGAGCCGGCTTGATGTAGCCGGGATCGTCCAGGAAGCTCCGGACCCGCTGCCGGCAGTTATCCCAGTCGGTCTCGTCGGTGTAGAAGATCAGCTCCTGCTCGGAGTATTCCACCCCATCGGCGCTGGTGGCAAGAAAGACCGAGCGGCCCCACTCGGTGCTGTGCTTGACCATGGCGATGAACTGCTCGCCGTACGGGTCCCAGGTGAACTGGGACTCGTCGGAGCTGGGGACCACCGGAGCGTCCAGGCGCTGCCAGTCGCGTCCATCGCTCGACACGGCCGGTTCAAGGCCACCCGAGTTCCCGCCTCCCATCAGGCCCTTGTAGCGGCGGGATGAATCCGGGTCCCGCTCGTCCCGCACGGCGTGTATGGGTGTTTCCTCGAGCGGAAAGCGCTCCCACTCGGTCCCGTCCACCGACGTCGCGAAGCCACTGCCGAGCAACCACCATTCCCAGCGTCCGTCCAGCGGATTCCACTGGGGCGCGGCGCGGCTCTGGAGCGCCGTCTCGCCGCGGCTGCGATCAGGGCGCACCATCGGCCCGACCTTCTCCGGCTGGTGCACGGTGCGGGTTACGCCGGTCTCGGCCTCCACCGCGCCGGCGTCCAGGAACAGCTGGTGGTACTTCGCGGGCTCGATCAGTTCGTGATCCATTCCTTCCTCCAGTCTGGCCGCCGAAGATAGGCAAACTCGCGTCGAACCTCTACGCGCACTCGGCGCAACGCCGAAGGACGCTCTTAAATTCAACCGCCCCTTGCCCACGGCTCCGCAACCACGATTCTTTGAGTTCTGATACCCAGCAGCAAACCGAATCAAGAGGCCTTCCGCCATGAAAATCGCCACCGTCGAGCTCACCACCCTCGACGTCCCCTTCACCAGCTCCAGCAACAGGAACCTCAAGTACTGGATACCGGCCTGGCGCCTCGTTCAGATCTGCAGGATTACCCTGGCGGACGGCACCGTCGGCTGGGGCGAGACCGTCCTGTATGCCACCCACGCCATGCCGCCGGCTGACATCGCCGACCACATTGTCGGAGAAGAGGCCGCCAGCCTGCTGTGGCGGGACGACCTCGGCGCCGGCGTGCAGCTGGCCCTCTTCGACGCGGTTGGCAAGCTCGAGAACGTGCGGGCCTGCGATCTGCTCGGACAGCAGGTGCGCAGCTGGTGCCCGATCTCCTGGTGGGCCTGCGACATGGGCCCGGAGGACTGGGCCGAGCAGTGTCGCGAGGCCGTAGCCGCGGGGTACATGTCGGCCAAGTTCAAATCGCGTCCCTGGCAGGATCTGCATGCCTGCCTGGAAGCCGGCGTCGCGGCGGTTCCCGGGCAGTTCAAGTTCGACCTCGACTTCAACGGCCACCTGGTCAACGTCGCCAACGCCATCCCCCTGCTCAAATCACTGGAGCGCTACGACCAGGTGGCGATGATCGAGACACCGATTCCGCAGCGCGACGTCCCCGGCAACCTGCAGATCCGGGAACATGTCGACCGGCCCCTGGCCATGCACTACGGCGACCCGCCGATCGCCACCGCGCTGCGGGACGACGTCACCGACGGTTTGATCATCGGCGGCGGCGCGGCGCAGCTGCTCGAGCAGAACGCGGTGCTGAAGATGGCCAACAAGCCGTTCTGGCTGCAGATCGTCGGCACCGGGATCACCACTACCTGGGCCGCCCACATCGCCGCAGTCTGCAGCCAGGCGCAGTGGCCGGCCATCACCTGCATGAACATCTACGAGTCGCAGCTGCTGCAGACGCCGGTCGAGGTCCGTGGCGGCTATTACGCGGTCCCGGAGGGCCCCGGCCTGGGCATCGAAATCGACGAGAGCGCCCTGCAGCATTATGCCGTCGACTACACCGAGATCGATCACGTCCGGCAGGTCTATCGCTACGCGCGGGCCTGCGGCGAGGTCGCCTACCTGCCCGGCTACCGCAGCGCCTTTCACAGCCGTTACACGCAGGAGGGCCTGCCCATCTGCGAACGCGGCTCGACGCTGCAGGTGATCGACGACGACGGCAGCGAGCGGTTTGAGCAGCTCTACACCCGCGTGCAGCGCGCCGGCGTTCTATTCAGCACCGGGGAGGATTGATTATGTCCGCCGAGAGCGAGGCCGTCGTGCGCCGCTTCGTCGAAGAGTGCCTCAACGGCCGCAACCCGGAGGTGGTGGACGAACTCTTCCACCCCGCCTACGTCAACCACGCGGCCACCCCGGACATCGCCGCCGACCTGGATGGCTATAAGCGGCGCATCGCCTACATGCTGGAGGGGTTTCCCGACCTGCGGCTGGCAATAGAGGACATCTTCTCTTCCGGCGACAAGGTGGCCATCCGCCTGACCACCCGCGGCACCCACGCCAACGACGCAATGGGCCTGCGCGCCACCGGCAAGAGGGCCAGCTGGTCTGCAATCGCCATTTATGAGGTCGTCGACGGCAAAATCCAGCAGCGCTGGGAGAACCGCGACGACCTGGGGCTGATGCAGCAGTTGGGTGCCGTCTCAATGGAACAGAGCTGAGCGTCAGGCGCCGAAGTCCTTCCACCGCCGGGCCAGATTGCCCATATTGGGCTCGGGCTCGAAACCTTCCTGACGTGAAGACCATGTCTGGGCCGCACCGATGGTTTCTCGTGCTCACGTCTTATTTTCTGCTGACGCTGCTATCTGCTCGACAGCTGGACGCCCAGACCGATGCGGGCAGCTATGTGTTCGGCGGCAAGCGCGGCGCTGCCTGGGTCGACTCGGACGGTCTCAACATCCTCGCCGACTTCGAATCGGCGCCAGGCGCCCTGCAGCCGCTCGAGTTGCGGCCGGACGTCAACATCGCACCCATCATCTTTAGCCGGCATCCCTACACCTACTACGTCGAGCCCCGCGATCCCCTGTGGCAAGACGGGATGCCACGGATCTTCCGCGGCTTCGGCCACCACCATGGCCCCGGCGAGGTTCGCCCGTTTTCCAACCGGGTCGACGGCGATCTCGGTACCTACGTCGCCTTTCGCGGCTACCGCAAGATGTTCCAAGAGTTCTACACCCTCGACTTCGGCGGCGCCCTCTTCCTCGAGCGTTTTGCGGTGCAGATGCCGGCCGACTCCCTTGTCGACATCACCGGTGAGCCGCTGGTAAACTACGTGGCGACGCGGGGAGAGCTGTCGGCCAGTCTCACCGGCCCCACGCTCCTGCGCGACCTGCGCGAAAACATGCATCTGAGCTACCTGCCGCTGGAGGCCATACTCGGGGGCGTCGAGCAGAACCTGGAAGCGCCAATCGTGATCGATTTCGCTCCCACCTACTACCGCTATGTCCGCTGGCGCATCTTCGAGGAATGGATCACCGCGCAGAACTACCACTCGGTCGAGAAATACGGCTACGCCGAGTTCGAGGTCTTCGGCCGGGGAATCCCCGCCACCGCCCGGTTCCGCACCAAGCCCGTCGACCTGGGCCAGCCGGCCCTGCTCGGGCCCATCGATGTCGGTCTGACCAGGTGGCGGCGGGAGGACTCGGGCTGGGTCGACAGCGTCGACGCCGCAGGCGACGTCATTGGTCGCACCTGGGACCCCGGACACCTGGTGGAAACGCCAAACGCCGAGGCTGCGGTGTCGGTACGCTTCAAAACCGGCACCACACCTGATCCCCTTATATACTTCACCTGGAACGACTTCGCCGGCCTCGATGCGATCGACAGGGAGGCCTGGCTAGCCCTCAAGGCCAGGGACGAGAACGATCCTGAGTTCGTTGGCTTCCGAGGCCCGGTCATCAACGATCGCGACGACTGGACACCCTGGTCGGGCCCGGCGGTGCATGCCGGCACCCGGGTCGCCCTGGCCGGCGGTCGCTACCTGCAGGCGGACGTTCACTTCGAGTCCGGAAGGCCGACAGATTTCGTCCGCCTCGATTCGGTGGCAATCGAGTTGATTCCGCTGCTGGCCCCACTCATAGTCGCCGAAGCGGGCGTCCCTGGTGCAGGCTCTGACGCTTCCATCGCCCGTCTGCCGCTCGGCGAGCCGACCGAGCTGACGGTGGCCATTCGAGCTCTGTTCGACGGCGAGTCCGCGGACGGCTTCGAGGCGGTGCATCTCTCCACGCCCTCGCCCCCCGAGTTCGTGGGGCTCCTGATGGGCACGCCGCTGAAGGCGGTCACGCTGCCCCCGGAGGACATCGTGACCGGCAGCGACGGACTCACCCTTTTCCTCCCACGTCCGGTAGCAGCCGACGAACAGCTTCAAATCCAGCTGCGCACGACGCTCTTCTCGCTCTCGGACCGTCTGGTCGGGGAGGTCTTCAACCGGTCGGATGCCACGGTGCGCCAACGCGTCGACGAAGGGGACGCCACCGATCTCATCGCCACTGACCAACTGGTCGTAATCGCCAGCGACAACATCTCGGCCACGATCGCGGACGTGCGGGCCACGCCATCCCGGTTCACCCCGAACGGCGACGGGCACAACGACAAATCGCGAATTTCCTATTCGCTGTTCGGCGTCAACGACGGCATCGTCGATATTCGAATCTTCAGCCTGTCCGGTGAAGTCGTGAGGCACATCGTTCGCGACGGCCAGCAGGCTGGTATCGTTCGTTCGCTGTCATGGGATGGTCGGGACCGAGTCGGCGCCCGGGTTCCCCCGGGACTCTACCTCTGCCAGGTGGCAACCGACACCAGCCGCGGGCGGTCAGCTACGACGATTCCCATCGCAGTGGTCTACTGAGGCCAAATGCCTACCGACCTCTCCCCGTAGATGCAAAGCGACCCGGCGTTTCCGCTGTCGGGTCCAGGTCGCTCTCCCCATGCTCCTGCAGCCACGCCCTCAGGGGCACGTCCTCTGCTTCGGGTAGCTGGTAACCCATCGGCGAGGTACAGTCTCCCAGCAGCTGACGCCGGATCGGATCGCAGCCGGCAAGCATTTCCTCCGGCATGGCGACGTAGTCCATCGGGCGCAGCCAGCGGTAGCCGTACCCGAAAAACAGGGTCTTGCGGGTGATGTCGGAGAGGTTGGGGCCCACTGCGTGCAGGGTACGATTCTCGAACAGCACGGCGGTGCCCGGCTCGACCTGCATCTCAACTACGTCGTCCGGATCGCACCCCTCTTTCAGCTCCGGCATCCGCCCGGACCAGTTGTTGGAGCCCGGGATGAAGCGGATCGATCCGCGCCCGACCTGGCTCGCGTCGGAGAGCCAGTAGCCGATCTTGATGAACATGCGCGGATGTGTCGCCCCCAGATCGCTTGGGGCAGTGCCGCCGTCCCGGTGCCACCCCGATGCCCTGTACGTCTCGTCGGTGTCCGGCGGGTTGGAAGGCCGCATGATCAGGTGTGAAGTGATCAGCTGCAGGTTGTGGCCCAGCAACTGTACCACCAGGGGCACCGTCATCGACCAGTCCAGCAGTTCGAGGAAATTCTCGTCGCGGGGCAGGCAGTTGCGCAGGTCCCAGAAGCCGCGCGCGTTGAGGCCATGCGTCGCCAGTCCCTCCTGGTAGAGGCAGTCGGAGGCCTCGCGCAGGCGTTTCACCAGTTCGGGCGGTATGGCGTCGGGCACGACGAGGAAACCGTCACGGTCGAACAACGCTCGCTGGGCATCTGTGAGTGGTGTGAATTCCATCGCGGTCTCGACGAGCTGTCGGGCCAGTGGTGCTGCCAACTATACGGGAACCCGATCCCAGGTCAACCAGCCGCCCCATCGTTGGCCTCTTCCGAACTCCGGATCGCAGGGTTGGGGATGTGGGGCGCGGATGACTTACCGGTCTTCGACAACCGCCGGCCGGCCGACAGCCTAATGCCCCTCGCTCTCTCTTATCTACTTCCCATCCAGGCGAACCACCAGAAAATCCCGATCCATCCCAGCGTGGCTCGACCGTGCCTTCTCCAGCGGGGCGACGTCGTTCCAGAATCGCGGCAGTGCCGCCGGGAAGGACATGCCCCGCCGCAGGAGGTCGGCGGCGAAGGCCCGGTTCGGCATCACGAAGCCCCCGGCCGCCACGAAGTAGTCGGCTCCAAGCGCCGCCAGGCTGTCCAGCCGGGCCGCGGAGAACTCCTCCGGCGTGATCTGCCAGCCCTTGCGGTGGCTGTAGTAGAGCAAGGTGGGCCTCTGGGCCCGATCGGGTGCCCCGGCGTTCTCGTCCACATCGCCGACGACCAGCAGGGCATCGTGCGGCAGGACGTGGTCGAGTACTGCTCCGGCAGCGTGACAGCGCGCGAAGTAATCGTAGGCATCGTAGGGTGGGCGGTAATACGGACCCACGGCGCTGACACTGAAGCCCGCAACAGCAGCGAGAGCCAGCCCGACCCCGGCACGCCGCGCCGCTAGCGGGTACCGTAGCAACCGCTGCCGCCAGCCAGCCACGGCGGCGGCCTCGACACCCAGCAGGTCGCCGAGAATCCGTCCGGCGAACAGCGCCCCGATCGGGACGAACGGCAGCTGGTAGTAGTGCAGCTTCCGGTTGCCCTCCGGCACCAGCAGCAGGTACAGAACCAGGCTGGCAAGCCAGACGCGCGGCACCCAGTCCCGTCCCTCCCCGGCCCGCCACCAGGCCAGTCCGAGCAGGACCAGGGCCAGCCCCACCGGCGTGAACACGGCCTCGGCCAGGCGATGTCCCACCAACGCGTAGAATCCCGGATCCAGCAGGAGGAGACTGGTGGTCCACTTGTCGTAACCGGTGCTGCCGAAGACCCCGAACGTAAGCCCGGTCTGCTCGTAGAGGGAATAAGCGTGCAGGTGCCACAGCGTCACGGGCAGCAGCACGCCGGCCAGATATCCCCACATATCGACCCGCCGCAGGAATCCCCAGCCATGTCGCGACCAAGCCAGGGCGACGAGCGGAAACCCCAGGTAACACGTGGGTACCTTGACGAGAAAGCAGGCCGCAGCCGTGGCCCACGCAGCCAGCAGTGACATCTTGAGTCCATCCTCGAGCCAGCGGTCGAAGGTCAGCAGGGCGGCGACGCTCAGCAGCAGCATGAGGGCCTCGGGCATGAAAGCCCGACCGAAGAACACGTTGAGCGGAAAGGTGAGGAAGAGAGCGGCGGTACAGCGGGCGGACCAGAGATCCCCACCCCACCGCCGGCTCAGGACGTACAGAAGCCAGGCCGTCACAACGGAGAACAGGGCCGACAGCGCGCGGCCCATCGACTCCTCCGCCTCGCCCAAGAGCTGATAGAGCAGGGATACGGCGTACGGGTACAGCGGGAAGTTCGTCTCTGCGTATCCGGGCGTAGCGCCGCGCCAGTCGACGCGGGGGTAGAGCAGCCCCCCCTCCTCTTCGAAGAAGTTGCGGGCGATGGCCGCCGTGTCCGCCTGACGCCAGGACTGCCAGTCGATCAACGGTGCATCGACCTCGATGAGGCGGACAGCCAGGCCGAGAGCCAGGATGGCCAGGAGCCACCTGTCCCGCAGCGCCCGGGATCGGGCAGGTTCGGTCGCCGTCACGCGCGGCTGCCCATGATACTGGCGAAGGTAGCGTAGCCGACCTCCCGCGCCTCGTCGAAATCCATGTTGGTAAAGGTCTCCACCGCGATCGCTTCGGCAAAACCGATCTCCTGCAGGACACGGACCACGGTCGGGTAGTCCATCTTGCCCTGCCCCGGGATCTGGTGCTCCATCTCTGGATAGCTGCCGACGTGATCCTTGAGGTGGGCGTGCAGGATGCGCCCGCCCCAAAGCCTGGCTACCACCACCGGATTATGGCCCAGCAGCGTCAGGTAACAGGGATCGAAGTTGACGCCTAACGCCTGGCTGCCAACCTCGTCGTGGAGGCGCAGAAAGTCCTCCGGGGACTCGACGATCCAATCCTTCCAGACGCCGTCCACCGCCAGTCTAACCCCCCGCGGCGCGGCGTAATCGGCGGCGTCCCGGAGGAATTCCACGACGCGCCGCCAAGTTTCACCTGCCCCCCCGGCGGCGGCGCCCATGTGGAAGACTACGAGCGGGGCGCCAACCTCAACGGCCAGGTCGACCGAACCCTTCAGGTCCAGCGGCGCCTCGGTGAACAGCGAATCGGTGAGATTGGCATGGGTGATGATCGCCTCGATCCGGAGTCCGAGACGAGCCGCCGCCGCCCGGGTCCGGCGGCGCAGGCCGGAGGTCACCGACAGCGGGTCAGCAGAAGGACCGTGAGTGCCCGAAATGTCGATGCCGTCGTAGCCGGCGGCGGCGATCTTCTCCAGCGCCGGCTCCAACGGCATCCCCAGTCGATCCGTATAGCTGTACGTGTAGAAGGCCAGTCTCATTTCTCTCGTGCGACGGAAACGGCGATGCTCTGCCGAAGTTCATTGCTGGACAACCAACCTCCCTCCCGTTAGGGACAGCTGCAAATCAGTGGACCAACAGGCCCGAATCTGTCTTGCTTCCATCAGGTTGAGGGCGACTGCGGCTGCAAGCGTAAGCTCTTGATCGGAACAGCGGCGCAGCAGCACTGTGCCCGCCCCCAGAACTCTTGCGAAGTCAGCCCCGCAAGTCGATCCGCACCTGACGCAGACGTGGCGACCGACAGCCGTAGAGGGAGGTAAAGGTGGCGCGATACTGCACGAAACGCGCCGGCGGCCAAAGCTCGGGCACCTCCCCTGGCTCCCCGAACATCGTCTCTGCGCCTCCCGGCCCCAGCCACGGCATCCCCTCCAGTTCTTCCTCGCTTTCCGCGCAGCGCAACTCGAACTGCAGAGCCGCCGTCTCCGGCACCTCGGCCTCCCAGCTGATCCGCACCGGTCGGCGCCCGCCCGTGTCGTGCGCCGGCGAAGTGTAGCGCTCGATCGGCTCGCGTGTGTAGGCGTTGCCCGGGGGACGCGTGAAAAGCCGGTGCGGCCCCATCCCGGGTAGCGGCGTCGTCCGCTCGTTGGATAAACCTTTAGGTCCGTTCCAGAAGATGTGCGAGTCGACCACGTGGCCGACGTCGTTGCGGTGCCAGGACATCATCAGGTCGATCCAGCCATTGCGGTTCAGGTCGATCGGTAGCGCCTCGAAGCCGGCATCAGCGTGCAGTTCCAGAGGATTATCCAGATCGAAGTGATCTCCCTGGTTCCAGAATATCTGCACCGGCACGACCCGGGTTTGGTCGGTCGAATAGGCCGGTACGATCAGATCGAGCAGGCCGTTGTTATTCAGATCCGCGACCGAGATGTGACCGGGCGAGTAACCCCCCTTGTAGTCCTGGGCGTTGTCCCAGCCGTAACCCTCGGGGCCGCCCCAGAAAATGGTCAGCGTGTCCGGTTTCCGGTGGTAGTGCCCGTGATTGGATACCACCAGGTCGAGCCAGCCGTTGCCGTTGAGGTCGGCGGCGGCGTTGACACTGCCCTGCCAGTCCTTCCACATCGGAATCTTCTGCGTCCGCTCCAGCGCGTAGCCTTCGGGTCCACCCAGGTAGATCAGCACGAAACCGCGCTTGTCCCCCACCAACACGTCCAGGTAGCCGTCGCAGTTGATGTCGGCGACGTATCCCTGGCAGCCGCAGTAGGTCGGAAAAACGGTGTAGTTGTCCGGGCTGAAGCCTGCCGGCGAACCCCAGTAGATGCGGGACGAGTCGGCGAAGGTTTCCGGCTTATCGTCGTATGTGTGCATCACCGCCAACAGGTCGAGGTAGCCGTCGCCGTTGAAGTCGGCCACCTGCATCTCGGGGATGAAACCGGGCAGGTCGTACCAGCGGTCAGAACTGAGTCCACCCGGTCCGCCGGGAAAGACACGCAGCCCGTCCTGCTTACCGAAGACCAGATCGTTGTGGCCGTCCAGGTCGAAGTCGGCGATAGCGCAGACGCCGCACTCGCCGCCCACTGGCAGTTCCTGGCGCCGGTGCACCCCGTAGTCGGCGTCGGGGCCGCCGAAATAGATGTAGGAAGGCAGCGTCGGACTGGTCTTGGCGTGGCCCGTCATGGTATTGCAGAACACCACCACCGGTTTTCCGTCACCGTCCAGGTCGCCGGCGGTCACCCCTTCCGCGCCCATCGTCGGCACCCAGCTGCAGCGCCCGGTGGAATAGCCGTCCGGACCGTTCCAGAAGATGGCCGAGCAGGTGTTGAAGGTCTCGTCCTCCTGGTACTTGCTGACGATCAGCTCCGGCCGGCCGTCCCCATCCAGATCGGCGACGTGCACCCAGTGAGCGAACTTGAGCGGCAGGTACTGGGCGATCTCGGTGAGATCGTCGGCGCTGCGAATCTCGATGCCGCGCAGGCTGGCGACGATCAGCTCATCGCGGCCGTCGCCGTCTACGTCGGCCGCCGTGGCGTAGAGGGCGCCAAAGTGAAATTCGCCGCTCAACCCCTCGGTCTCGACCACGAGACGGTTGTCGCGGTCGAAGCCTCCTCCGTCGTTCCAGTAGATCTGCACCTTGTTGTTGCCGCAGAATACGATCTCCTGGCGGCCGTCGCCGTTTAGGTCGGCCAGGAAGACGGTGGTAGCCGCATCAGTTGGCAGGCCTACCGGGTTCCTGTCGAAGCCGCCCTCCCGGCCCCGGTAGAGGTAGGAATCAATTTGGTACTCGAACTCGTGGCGGAAGTTGGCTACCACCACGTCGAGATGGCCGTCGCCGTTAAGGTCGCCGGCCGCCACCGAGCGCGCGCCGACGCCGAACAAGCCGTACTTCTTGCCGACATCCTCGAACTCGCGCTCCGGTCCCTGCACGTAGAAGTGAAGCGGCAGCGGCCGGCCCGGGTTGTGGTGATCGACCCAGGCTGACGGAAAGACCAGGTCCAGGCGTCCGTCGCCGTTCACGTCGATCACCTCGACGTCGTAGGCCCCGACGGTCGGCAGGTCGGTGCGCTCGCCGGTCAGCCCGCCCGGCCCGCCCCAGTAGATGTGGCAGAGCAGCTCGCAGGAGACTCCGTTGGTGGAATTGACGATGATCAGGTCGAGATGGCCGGCGCCGTCGAGATCGACGATGCGGCCCATATCGCCGCTGTCGGTGGGGAGCTCGCGGCGCTCCCAGTCAGCGCCGTCGCCGGGTCCGGGCTTGTAGATCCAGGTTGGACCCCGCTCGTTGTAGCCCTGGGCATTGGGCAGGACGATGTCGACATAGCCGTCGTTGTCGACGTCGGTCCGGTGGATTGTCTCGAGGATGCCGCGGGCATTGACGTAGAGGTTACTGCCGCCATCCTCGAAGCTGCCCTGCGCGAACGCCTCGAATCCCTCGTGGATCCAGGCTTGCCGATTCATCAGCACCGTTTGTTCTTCACTTTGCCTCTGGCCCGGTCAGGATCCGCGCCTCAGTCAGACGTGGGGGCTCGAGCAACGCCGAATACCGCAGTATCTCTACTGAACGCGCCGCGCACGCTTTCAGGTGCACTACCGGAGTCTCCGGGACATTCCTGACTGCAAGGTTCACGTTGCATCTATCCCGCTCGGTTTCCATTATGAAACCAATTTGGATCTCAGTCAAACAACTCGCTAACACCAGCAGATGAGGGACGCGATGAACGAAGCCCAGCAACTTTACGCCGCCATGGGCGCCCGCCCCGTGATCAACGCCCTCGGCAACCGCACTCTGCTCGGCGGGTCCCGGCCGGAGCCCGAAGTCCTCGAGGCGATGCAGCTGGCCGGCCGCTACTACGTCGACATGGACGAGCTGCTGGAGGGCTCGGGCCGCATCGTCGCTCAGATGCTGGAATGCGAGGCGGCCCTGATCACACCCGGTGCCGCTGCGGCCCTGTTCATGGGCGCCGCCGGCTGCATCACCGGAAGCGACCCGCGGAAAATCGAGCAGCTCCCCGATACTGGCGGCCTCAGGGACGAGATCGTCATCCAGAAGACGCAGCGCTACAAATACGATCGCGGCGTGCGCCTCACCGGGGCGCGTTTCGTCGAGGCCGGTGACGCGTCAGGCACCACGCCCGACGAACTGGCCGACGCCATCGGTCCCAGCACTGCAGCCTTGCTGTACTCCACAGTTGAGCAGCCCGGGAATTTCGTCCAGATCGAGGACGCCATAACCATCGCCCACGAAAGTGGCGTGCCAGTTATAGTCGACGCCGCCTTCCAGGTTTACCCACTCGATGGCCTCACCCGGTACACCGCCGCTGGCGCCGACCTCGTGGCATACGGAGCCAAGTACTTCGGAGCGCCAAACTCCTCCGGCATCCTCTGCGGCCGGACCGACCGGGTGGGGGCCGCCCGCATGCACAGCTTTGCCAGCTTCGAGAAACGGCAGATCCTGGGCGTGGGACGACCGCTCAAAATCGACCGGCAAGAAGTGGTCGGCGTGGTGACGGCGCTGCGGCGCTGGCTCGACATGGACCACGACCAACGTCACGCGACGGCTGCCGGCCGCGGGCGCAGGCTGGAGGGAGCGCTGCAGGGCATCGACAGCCTCCAATTGCCAGGCGACGGCGACGACGAGACGATGGCGACGCTGGTCGTCGGCATCGACGAGGCTACCCTGGGCCGATCGGCGGCCGCCGTCGAAGCGCAGCTGCTGGAAGGCAACCCCAGCATCTGGTGCAGCTGCGGCGATGGGGTCCTGAACTTTTCCATGTACACGGTGGTCGACGGAGACGAAGAAGTGATCGCTACCCGGCTGCGCGAAATTCTCCAGGTATAGGTCCAGACTGCCCGCCACCGAACCAGCAGTCCGCATGTGAAAGGAGATCTATGGAACCGCACACCATCGTCTACGGAGAAGTCCTCGGCGCCGGCCTGCTGGCCGATATCGCCGCCCCCGAAGGAAGCGGACCTCACCCCGTACTGGTCGGCGTGCACGGCGGCCGCTGGCACTACAGCAACCGCTCGCAGCTCGGCATCGCACCCGATGTCGCCCAGTGGGCCGAGCTCGGCTATTTCGCCATGTCCATCGAGTACCGGCTCGTAACCTGTACGCCAGCGCCAGCCTGCTACCAGGATACCCTCTGCGCCATCCGCTGGGTGCACGCCCACGCCGACGAGTACCAGCTGGACCGCGATCGCATCTACATCACCGGAATGTCCGCCGGTGGCCACCTGGTGAGCCTGGCCGCCGCACTTGGTGAGGGACCGTACATGAAAACGGGAGGTTGGGACGATCAGCCGTGCAACTTTCGTGCCGCGATCAGCGTCTCGGGAGCTTACGACCTGCTGGCGCTTGACTGGGCCTGCGGCTGGATCACACCCGGCGTGCCGTGGGACGAGGCACGCCGCCTGGGGTCGCCGATTCAGCACGTCTCGGGCGCTACCCGACCGCTGCTCATGTTCCACTCCGACGACGATCCCTCTATTCCGGTCGAGCAGGCCAACCGCATGGACGCAGCGCTGAGCGCGGTCGGCGTCCACCACGGCTACCTGCACTACGTGGATCGCGGGCACATGGTGCTCACCGCCGACTTCGTCGTCGAGGAGAGCCTGAAGTTTATCGGAGAACTGGAGGCCTGATCAGCGATCACCGGCCGATGGTCCTTCCACCCGGCGCGCTCGCCGTCGTGACTACTCGCTGTCGTCGCGCCGATCCGTGATAGCCGACATCTCCCCAGCCCAGATCGTCCGCCAGGATGAAGAGGATGTCGGGACGGGGTATCTCGCGGCCGGCCATCCTATGGCAGCAGGGGCCCGGCCATCACACCACCGTCGGCAACCATCGTGTGGCCGGTGACGTAGCGAGCGGCGTCCGACAGCAGCCAGGCGGCGGTCGCGGCGATATCCTCCGGGCGCCCAACCTCGCCGGCGGGTATGCGGCGCTCCATCCGGGCCACGTGCTGCGGATCCTCCAACCGTTTGGCAATCATCGGCGTCAGGATCCACCCCGGCGCGACCGCGTTGACGCGGATGTTCCGATCGCCGTACTCCAGCGCCGCTACCCTCGTCAGCCCCAGCACGCCCGCCTTGCTCGCGACGTAGGCCGAGATGGTGGGATTGGCCTGCAGTGCCGCGGTGGAGGACGTATTCACGATGCTCCCGCCACCCTGATCCAGCATCCGCGCGATCTGGTATTTCATCAGGAGCATCACCCCTTTGAGGTTGATGCGGATGACCTCGTCCCAGACCTCTTCGTCGAACTCATGCAGTGGCATCGGCGACCGGAAGATCGCCGCGTTGTTAAAAGCGCAATCGATGCGGCCGTAGGTTGAGACCGTCTCGTCGACCAGCGCCTCGACCTGGTCGCCGGCGGCAACATCCGCCTGCACGAAGGTGGCGGTGCCACCGCTCTCCCGAACCAGCCCGGCGGTCTCCTCACCCTCCTCTTTGCGCCGGGCCGCCACTACAACTCTGGCGCCCTCCGCGGCGAAAAGGACAGCCGCGGCCCGGCCTATGCCGGAACTCCCACCGGCCACCAGGGCAACCTTGTCTTTGAGCATTTCGCCCATTCGATATCCTCCGATCAGCCGAACTGTTGCGGGATGATGCCGCCGGTGTGGTCGTCCGGCACGGCGAGCCAGCGTGCCTCGTAGAGTGCCCCCTCCGCATCGAAGATGCGGCCGTCGGGCAGCATGTATTGGTTGGGGGTCGTCGGCTTCAGACCCGACATGTGCTTCGGCAGGCGCGCCCGGTCGGCGTCCAGCTGCGGTCCGATCTGCTCCCAGCTGAAGTTCTCGAACAGAACCTCGCGCAGCTGCCGGCAGCGCTCCTTCTGTTTTGCGTCGCCGGCCAGGCTGCACCTTTCCTGCGGATCGTTTTCCAGGTCGAACAGCAACGGCTCGCCGCCCTGCACGTCGACGTACTTCCAGCGGCGATCCCGCACCGCGCGCCAGGCCAGGTGCGGCTTGTCGTGCGACTGCTCGGTGTCCGCGAGCCGCGAGCCGTAGAAGAAGAACTCGGATGGGGCGACCTGGCGCGGCGCCGGCGCCTCCGGACAACCCAGCGCCTCGGACCAGTCCACTCCGTCCAGCCCCTCGGGAATCGGCAGGCCGGCAAGCGCGCAGCAGGTGGGCAGCAGATCCAGGAGAGAGAAGGGCTCATCGATCACCCGGCCCCCGCCGTCGACACCCGGCCCGGCGAACAGCAGCGGCACCGCAATCGACGGCTCGAAATACACCCCCTTTCCCCAAAGCCCGTGCTGGCCCATCATCTCGCCGTGATCGGAAGTGTAGATAACGACGGTGTTGTCCAGAGCGCCGGCCCGCTCCAGCCCGTCCAGCAACTCGCCGATGCAGTCGTCCACAAAGTCAACGCATGCGTAGTACCCCTCGCGGCCGCGCCGGCTCTGATCTGCAGTGAGGTGCGCGTACTTGTCGCCCAGCAGGCGCGCGAACGGCTCGAGGCGGCCCAGCCAGCCTTCGGACAGTTCCACCGGAGGAACGCGATCGCGGTAACGACGAATGTAGCGCCCAGGTGCGGTCAGGGGTGAGTGAGGGCGGCCGTACGAGGCGCAGACGAACCAGGGTCTGTCTGGCGAATGATCCATCTGCTCAAAGAGGAAAGCCAAGGTCTCGCGCGTGGTGACCACGTCCTGGAGTAGGCTCTCGGGGATCTCGGTGACGCCGGCCGACTCCGGGTTGTGGTATCCCGGGAACATCGACAGCGGCTCCGGCTGGTGACCGAGACCGTGACGCAGGTCGCCGTAGGGGCGGTGCTGGAATCCCTGCATTTGGTCCCGACCGCCGAAATGCATCTTGCCGACCAGCGCCGTGGTGTAACCATGAGTAGCGAAGTGACGGGGCCAGGTGACGTGCTCGGGGTAGATGATCCAGTGGTTCGACCAGGCCGCGCAGCGATGCGCCTCCTTGCCGGTCAGCAGGCACATGCGCGACGGCGTGCAGACCGGGTTGGCGCAGATGGCAGTCGAGAACCGCGCCGAGCGCTCGGCCAGGCGGTCGATATGGCAGGTGTCGACGACGACGTCGCCGGCGAATCCGGCCACGTCCGGATGGTGCTCGTCGCTGAGGATGAGGAGGATGTTGGGTCTATCTGGCATATTGCAGCTGGTCGCTTGGGAACAGGATATAATTGAGATAACGCCCCGACTCGTGCAAGCCCCCCGTCCCGTCCAATGGCCACTTTCCTATCTTCGGCATCTTCTAGCGCGTCGACTCCTGCACCGGGATGACGGCAACAGCCTCTTCCCATGAGCGGGTTCTCGAGGCACGCCGGCGGCGGGCGATCCTGCCCTGTTGCATCAATCTGCTGGCGGCGTACGCTTCTGCACACAAACCAGGAGCGACTGACGTGACCAAGACAGCACTGCGCGCCGGCATCATCGGGCTGGGACCGATCGCGATCCGCCGGCGCCCTGCGGAGGACGTGCCCGCCGCGATTCAGAAGGCGATGGAAGCAGCCGAGTGCGGCCGCTTTACGCCGTTTGGCGACCCGGTGTTCGCCTCGCACGCCCTGGCCATCAGCCAGATACCGGAAATCGAAGTCGCCGCCGTCAGCGACCTCAGCCAGACCCGACGCGAGCGGTTTCGCGATAATTGGGGCGCGATCTGGCCCGATGCGGGCCGCTTCGACGACTACAGGGAGATGCTGGCGGCAGGCGCATTCGACATCGTCGTGGTGGCCACGCCCGAACACCTGCATGCCGAGCCGGTCGTTGCCGCCGCCGAGGCTGGAGCCCGGGCCATCTTCTGCGAGAAGCCGCTGGCCACGAGCCTGGCCGACGCCGATCGCATGATCGCCGCCTGCAACGCCAGCGGCGCCCTGCTCACCGTCGACTACACGCGGCGCTGGACCCCACTCTTCCACACCGTCCGCAACACCGTCCGCTCGGGCGCCATCGGCGAGCTGAGCACGATCTCGGTGGCCAACGGCGGCAGTCAGGCCTGGCTCTTTCGCAGCGGCTCCCACTTGCTCGACGCCATGGTCTTCTTCGCCGGCACCACTCCGGTGAAGTGCTGGGCCCATCTCGAGGACGGATTCGGCGACTGGGACGTCTATCGCGGATCCGGCGGCGGCAACACCACCGAGCGCGATCCCGGCGCCTCCGGCTACGTCCTCTTCGGCAACGGCGTCCGCGCCTCCTATTCTTACGTGAAGACGACCGCCGAATCCTTCCGCGAGGTCGCGATCACCGGGACCAGGGGCTACATCAGCTTCCGGCTGGATGGGCAGTCAGCGCAGCTGTGCGCGACCGATCCCGACGACGCCTACGGCACCGTGGAGAAGACGCTGGTGCCGAGTCAGGTTCGACATAGCGGGATCGAGGCCGCCTACTGCGAGATCGTTGACAATCTGGCCGGCGGCGGCGAGAGCATTTCGTCGGCCAGCGAGGCGCGCAAGTCGGTGCAGATCATGATGGGGTTCCTGGAGTCTCATCAGCGGGGCGGGCAGTTGATCGACGTGCCGGACTGACAGAGCAGAGCCGTTCTGCGCACCCGACCTGGAGGTCTCTCGACCTTAGTCCAGGACCCTGATCAGTGAGTGACGGACTCTGATCCATGCGGCCACCCACCCTCACTTCCTTCAATCGCCCCCGTACACCGCCTGAATCATCGCATTGATGTACCCGAAGCAATAGGCATAAGACTGGTAGTACCCTTGCGGATCCTCCTCACTGCGCGGCACGTGATCCGGATCGATCCCGTAACAGTACCCGACATCCTTCAGCGCCTTGAGCACCCGGTAGAAGTCCATATCTCCCTCGTCCGGCAGCGCCTCGCGGAAGCTGTAGCGCCCACCGATGAGGTTGCGGTAGTGCACCAGGAAGATGGTGTCGCTGCTACCAAAGTACTCGATGAACTTGTAGACCTCGGTGGCCGGATCCTCAAGCATTTCGGCGATCGAGCCGACGCAGAAATTCCAGCCGTGATACGGACTGCGCTGGATCTCGATGAACCTGGCCATCCCATCGAAGTCGTTGAGGACCTTGTCCACTCCCTTGAAGCCTGGGGGCACCGCCGGGTCTTCCTGCGAGTTGCCCATCCGCACCTTGAACTCCTCGGCCACCGGGATCATCCGCTCGAGCAGGTACTCGATCCGCTCCCAGTGCATCTCGGTGGAGACCCGGCCAGCGTCGGTCAGCTTTTCCCGCTCCTCCACTGGCAACTTGTCGAGCCGGAATGCCGTGTGCATGAAACCGCCGCGACCTTCCTCGGGCTCGGTCCGATCGATACCCAGGATGCAGGTATTGTAGCGCAACGAGTCGACGCCGGCGCGGGAGGCGGTGCGGATCATCTCGCAGACCAGGTCGATCTCCCGGTCCCGCTCCGGACTTTTACCGTAGTAGATTATGTTGGGAAAATGCTGGTAGATCGGCAGCAGACTCAGGTCCAGGGTGATCCCGAAGGCCTCGTGCCGCTCCCGCTCCTGGACCAGCTCGTCCAGCTTCCAGCCGACATCCTCGTGGAAGGGAAAGTTGGCCGCCTTGTGGTTTACCCCGCAGCGCTGCAGAAACCGCAACTCCGCGTCGCTGGTGCCGAAGCTCTGCGTCCGCACGTACATGCGGCCGGCCGTGCCCTTGCTCCCGGAATCTCCGGTAGCGGAAGCGGCCGCTTCGCCGGCTTCGAGTCCCTTCTCATACGGATCGGTAGTTGCCATCTGATTCCTTTCATTCGGTGGGATGCGGCAGGCGCGCGCTGTTGCAGGACTGATCCCAAGAAGCAATAATATGAGTCGCACGCCAATCGAACCGAGCCGTCAGCATGAGAGCTATCCAGATTATGGCCCCGGGCGACGCCCGCGTCGTCGACGTTCCCGAACCCGAGGCCGACGACGGCGAAGTCCTGGTGAAGATCAGCGCCTGCGTCACCTGCCCTCACTGGGACACCACCCTCTTTCGCGGCATTGACATTTTCGATCGCCCGGGCCATCCCGAATACCCGATTCCCGCCGGGTTTCCCGGGCACGAAGTCTCCGGCGAAGTGGTCGCTGCAGGACCCAAGGTGCGCGATCTGGCCGTCGGTGATCGCGTCGCGACACTGGAGACGGCCGGCACGACGGTCCCCGGCTTCTACGCCGAGTATATCGCCCGCCCGGAAGGGACCGTCACCCGCATCCCCGACAACACCAGCTACGCCGCCGGCGCCTCGATGGAGATGGCACGCTACGTGGCAGCGCACATCCACGTCATCGAGGTCGGCGGCCTGCGCACCGGCGTCGTGGGCCTGGGGCCGGCTGGCCTGATGGCACTGCAGATGTTCAGGGCGATGGGTGCCAGCGAGGTTGTGGCCATCGACATCCTGCCGTCCCGGCTCGAGCTGGCCGCCGAGCTGGGCGCCACCGAGACGATCGACGCTTCCGCTGGCGGCGACACGACCGCTCTCGCAGAACAGCCGCTGGCGGCCAGCGTCGACTGCACCGGCGCCGAGGCCGGCATGCAGCTGGCCCTGGACCACACCCATGGACCGGTAGTCCCCTTCGGCGTCACCCACGGCAACCCGTCGTTCAGCACCAGGCACTGGCTACAGCGCACCTGGATCCCCCGGCGGGAATCGCCCGGCAAGGAAGCCACCGAATTCGTCCTCGACCTCTGGGGGCGCGGCCTGCTGGATACGGAAAAGTTCATCAGCGCCAGGCTGCCGTTCGAACGTTACGTCGAGGGCGTTCAGCTGCTTCTGGATCGCCAGGCCATCCGCGTCCTCTTCCATCCCTGACCCGTGCGCACTCAAGCCGTCCTCTTCACCGCCGCGAACCAGATCGAGCTGGCAGAGGTCGAGTTGCCCGAGCTGCAGCCCGACGATGTCCTGATCCGGACCGAACACTCCTTCATCAGCACCGGAACGGAGCGCTGGACCCTCGAGGGCAGGATGGCCACCCGCTCGGGAGGCTTTGCCTTCCCAGTCGTTCCCGGATACCAGAAGGTGGGTCGCGTCGAACAGGTGGGGGAGCGCGTCTCATCGGTGACACCAGGACAGCGGGTCTTCATGACCCGAGGCAGGGTCGAAAGCGCCACCCCGGCCTGGGGCGGCCATATGATGCATGCACTCTTCGCCACCTCCGAGGTCTACGCATTGCCCGACGAGCTGCCCAGCGACGTGGCCGCGGGCCTTGTGGTCGTGCAAGTAGGCTGGAACACCGGCCAGCGCCCCAGACTCGAGTCCGGAGACCTGGCTGTCGTCGTCGGCGACGGCATCATCGGCCAGTTCACCGCCCAGGTACTGCGGGCCCGCGGAGCGGAAGTCTGCCTCGCCGGTCGCCGCCCAATGCGGCTCGAGCTGGGAAGTCGATGGTCGGCCGATCGCCTCCTCGACGTCAGCACGACCGGTCTGCGCGAGGCGGTCGACGCCGCCTGCGGCCGGCCGGCGGACGTCATCGTTGAGACCGTCTGCCAGCCCGAGGACACGCCGACCTACGTCGACCTGCTGCGCCCTCGCGGCCAGCTGGTGATCGCCGCCTACCACCCGGACAGTAACCTCGTCGACCTGGCGCCGGTGCAGGACAAGCAGATCACCATCCACAGCACGGGGGGGTGGCAGCGCGACAACCTCGAGGCGACGATGGCCGCCATCGTCGCCGGCAGCCTGCACGTCGAGCCGCTGATAACGCATCGTGTTCCCTGGCGCGAGGCAGCGGCGGCCTACGAGCGGCTGGTGCGCGACAAGACCGAGGATTCCCTCGGCATCGTCATCGACTGGAGCTGACCACGATGTTGGAAGCAATCAACTACGCCAGCTGGCCTCGGGAGGTGGGCCGCTACCTGGACATCGGCGACCGCAAGCAGCTCCTCCTCGACGACGGGTTCCTGGTCGAGCGGGCCGCAGGGATCCGCTACGTCGTCAACCGGCCGGCCAAGCACCCCCGGAACCCGCTCATCCTGCCAGACCGCCCATGGGAGCAGCAGGTCCAGCACTACGGCTCGGTCCTCTGGGACGCGGGCCGTTTCCGCATGTGGTACACCTGCCGTACCCACCGGCACGGCAAGGACAACGCCGTCGTAGTCGGCTACGCCGAGTCGGAAGATGGGATCGCCTGGGAGAAGCCGGCCCTCGGTATCATCGATCACGAGGGCTCGACCACCACCAACATCGCGCTCGACATGGGGCCGGGGGGCAGCGGCGGCGTCTGCGTCCTGCACACACCCTGGGATTCCCCGGACCGGCATTACCGGATGCTCTACAAGACGATCGCGGCGGGCGGCGGCCTGAAGGTGGCATTCTCCGGCGATGGCCTGCACTGGGAGAAGCATCCGGAGACGGTTCTTGAGGGCGTGTTCGACACCTTCAACGTGGCGTTGTGGGACGGCGAGCGCTACGTCGCCTACGTGCGGGTCAACCAGCGGCCGCGAAAGCGCTTCCGCTCAGTGGGTCGGATCGAGTCGGATGACTTCATCCACTGGACGGCACCGACGATCGTGCTCGGACCCGACGACCGCGATCCCGAGGATTCAGATCTGTACACCTCGGCCGCCTTCAGGTACGCCGAGGCCGACCGCACCTATCTGATGTTCCCCAGCCTCTTCGACTGGCGCACCGGCAGGCTGGCGCCGCAGCTGGCGACCAGCCGCGACAACGCAACCTGGCGCCGGGCGAGCAATCGCGAAGCCGTGATCCCCCATGGACCGCCGGACAGCTTCGAGGCGGAGGAGATCATGGTCGGCGCGCCGCCGGTCGTCAGGGACGACCGGGTCTACCTCTACTACCACGGGGACAACCGGCCGCACTGGGGCGGATCCGGCGCGCCCTTCGATATGCGGAGCGGCATTGCGCTGGCGACCTATCGACTCGACGGTTTCGTGTCGATCGAGGCCGGCGAGAAACCCGGCGGCGGCTCGCTAACGACGGTGCCGCTGCAGTTCGCCGGCTCTCAGCTGCAGGTCAACGCCGACGCGAGCTGGGGTGAGATTCGCGTCGAGATTCTCGATGAGCGGAACCAGGCGATCGACAGTTTCGGCGTCGAAGACTGCGAGCCGGTTACCGGGGACTCGGTGCGGCACCGGGTCGCGTGGAGGAAGGCGGGTATCGGCGCCCTGGCCGGCACGACCGTGAAACTCCGGTTTCACCTTACCGCGTCGAGGTTGTACGCGTTCCAGTTCGGGGCCTAGGATCAGGCGCCGGTCAGCGCAGACGGCGGATGCCGGTCCATGCTCCCGCTCGCAAGCCCCTTGCCGATCAAATGGTGTTGCTGGTAGTGCAGTTACGGGCGCAGAAATGGGCTGAGGCTATCAATCAGCGACTCTGATCTTTGCTTTGGGGGCCCTCCACCTCTACCCGTCAGGCGCAGTAACCTCCGTCGAGCAGGATGTTCGAACCGGTGATGTAGCGCGAAGCCTCGGATGCCAGGAATACCACGACGCCCTTGATGTCGTCGTATTCTCCCATCCTCCCCAGGAAGACGCGCCGGCAGTACTGGGAGATGAACGGTTCCTTCAGATCCGGGCTGTAGCCGCCCGGCGAGATGGCGTTCACCCGGACACCGCTGGGACCGGCCCAGGCGGCCAGATACTTGGTCAGACCGATCACGCCGTGCTTGTGGAACTGGTAGTCCGGCGGCGTGGTCATCTCGGTGTTGTCGTAGTTGCGGAAGTCGGGAGCGACCACCCCCTGCACCGAGCTGATGTTGATGATGTTGCCCTTCCCTCCCTCCATCATCGGGTCCAGGAAGGCGCGGGAGATGGCGAACAGCCCGTTGGCGTTGACCTCCATTGACCCGCTCCATGCCTCCAGGTCGTCGCCGTAGCCGCGCATCGACCGTCCCACCGAGTTGTTGACCAGGATGTCCACGGCACCGTGCTCACTGTTGACGCGCTCGGCAAGCGCGGCGATCGAGTCCATGTCGCCCTGATCGAAACCCTCCCCCTTCGCCTGCAGACCGCGGCCGGCCAGTTCCGCCGCCCACTCCTCGCAGCGGCCCTTGTTGCGCGAGGCGATGATCACCAGCGCGCCAGCTTCAGCCAGCGCCTCCGAGATCGGCGTTCCGTAGATGCCGGTGCCACCGGTGACGATGGCGACCTTGCCGCCGAGATCGAACAACTCCTTTACGTGCATTGCCTGGCCCTCCCTGTTGCTTCGGTGTGCGGCAGAATATACCGTGCCGAGCCGCCGATACCGACCGTAGAAGCGTGCCGGCGCGCAAGGCCCCCTGCCTTGACCGCCTCGTCCGCGCGCACCCATCGCGTTAGCCAAGTCGCGCCAAGACGGAAGCAGAGGCATATTCATGGAATCAGTACCGCAGCGGCGCGGCAGTAGAAGCTCGAAGGCTCGTTGTGCCCACAGAAAGACCACCACCGAGACAACACCGTAAGGAGTTGATCGAGAATGCCACTTTCCGAGGAGCAGATCGGCCAGTTCAACGAACAGGGATTCCTACCCTTCCCGGCACTCCTGACTCCGCTCGAGGTCGTGGCCCTGCACCAGCGACTCGAGGACATCGGCAACGGCCTGATCGACTTCCCCGAGCGCTATGTGCAGATCGAGCCTCAGGTCGACATTGGCGATCTGGAGTCGGATCCGGTGCGCTTCAACAACGTGCGCAAGATCTGGAACCTGACCCGCCACGACGAGGTATTCGGGGAATTGGCGCGACACCCGCGAATCCTCGACGTGGTGCACAGCCTGCTTGGCCCCGACCTGAAAATCTATGTCGATCAGACGCTGTGTAAGCCTCCACGCGTCGGCTCAGCCAAGGCACCGCACCAGGACTCGGCCTACTGGGTCAACATCGATCCGCCCAACCTGGTCATCTGCTGGATCGCCCTCGACGATGCCACCGAGGAAAATGGCTGCATGCGGTTCGTGCCCGGCTCTCACAAACTCGGGGTAATCGAGCACAAGCGGCTGGAGGACTTTCGCGTCGAGGATGCTGAATTCGACTACGACAACGAGGTCTGCGTGCCGCTGAAGGCCGGCGGCTGCTCGTTCCACCACAGCCTGGCCCTGCACCGCACCGACGCCAACCGCAGCGACCAGCGACGCATCGGCCTCACCGTCGCCTACATGGCCGCCGACTCCAGATACGTGGGCGAGCCCCCGCAGCCGGAATACGCCCTGGTAGCGGGAAGAGCATTCGCCGGGTGTGTCTGATCCAGACCCACGTGTGTCCGCCCGTTTTCCCGAAGCGGTTGCCGACGGCGGGGTGACATCCGCACCAAGGGAGCGAACCGGCACCTGGCTTTCGCGCACGGCCTGGAGTGGGCACCCGGGCGGCGGCGACTTCGCGCTGCCCGCCGGCATGGCCCTCGAGTGAATCGCGCAGCTCCAACCCAACAGAGCCCCCAGTCGATCCGACGGGGGAGGAGGCAACGATCCCTTGACCCGTATTGATCTAGCGACAATGTCGAGCGTGTGTCCGGACTGGAGTCTGGCGCAGGTCGTCGAGGGGATGAAGCGGCACGGCTACAAGGGCTTCGAGCCGCGCGTCGAGTGGAACCACGCCAGCGGGATCGAGACCGAGATGTCGCCCCAGGCCCGTGCCGAGGCGAAGCGCGCATTCGCCGACGAGGGACTGGCCATCTGCTGTGTCGCCACGGGTGTTCGTATGGCGGCGGATACCAGCGAGCGTGCCGGGCATATAGAGGACCTGCGCCGCTACATCGAGCTGGCCGCCGACCTGGGCTGCGGCCTGATCCGCACCTTCGGCGGCCCCCGCGGTGGCGGCGAACTGATTCCCGCGGTCGAACACACCGCCGACGGCTATCGCCAGATTGTCGAACAGGCGGATGCAGCGGACGTCACGGTGCTGATGGAGACGCACGACGACTGGTGCGCCTCCGCCGCCGTGCGCGCCGTTGTGGAAGCGGTCGACCATCCTCGCGTCAAGGTGCTCTGGGATTTCATGCATCCCCAGCGCCTGATGGAACGCCCGGAGGAGAGCTTCGCCAATCTTGGGGACCTCACCCTGCACGTGCACGCCCACGACGGCCGCATCGTCGACGGCAAACTACTGGTGGGCCCGCTCGGAACGGGAATCTTCGACCATGCGACCCCGCTGAACATGCTGAAGGATGCCGACTTCAGGGGCTACTTCTCCGTCGAGGTCATCCACGCACCAGGCTCTGATCACGACGCCGATGGCGTGCTGGCCAACTACGCGGAAGTCTTCCGCAGCTACTGAAAGTCTGGAGCCCGCCCCCGGGGCGGTAAAGGGACGATCTTGCAAAAGTCTGACCGGATGATTTCCAGGCCGGTGGCGCTGATGGCTGCCGCCAGCGCCTTGTCGCTGCTGGGCGACCAGATGCTCTACTCGGTCCTGCCCTCCGCCTACGGCGAGCTGGGACTGGTACCCATCCAGGTGGGCCTGGTCCTGTCGATGAACCGGTGGGTCCGGCTGCTGACGAACCACCTGGCGGCCCGGCTCTGCGAACGCTGCGACATGGCCTGGCTGGCCGGCCTGGCCTTCACCGGTGGCGCGTTGACCACCTTCGCCTATGCGCTCGCGCCGCACTTCTGGCTTCTGCTCGCAGCCCGAATGGGGTGGGGGCTTTGCTGGTCCTTCATCCGACAGATCGGCATCATGACCGCGGCTGACACCGCGCCCGAAGGCCACCTCGGGCGCACCATGGGATTTCACAGCGGTATTTCCCGGACGGGCTCGGTGGGCGGGAATGTCCTGGGTGCGGTGGGACACGACCTGATCGGCTTTGCGGCGACGATGGGAATCTTCGGGCTCGTTTCCCTGCTGTCGGTGCCGCTCGGGGTGTTGTCCAGGAAGCGTCTGCGGCACGCCCCGCCCCCCCACCGCCCCGGCGGGACCGACAGGGCACCGCCGGTGCTGATCGGGTGCGGGTTCATCGCCGGCTGTGTCGGGCCCGGCCTGTTGATGTCGATGCTGGGGCTGTTGTTGCTCGATACGGTGGGCACGACGCTGCAGGTCGGTCCAGCGGCAATCGGCGTCGCCACCTTGACCGGCTTTCTGATGGCCGTGCGCTGGCTGTCCGACCTAGTAGGCTCTCCGGTGATGGGTCACCTCAGCGACCGGCTCGGACGTAGTCCGAGCCGGACCGTCTACTTCGCGGTCGGTGGCGCCGGGATGCTGGTCGGGGCGATCAGCGACGGCCTGTTTCCTCTCATCCTAGCCGTTGGCCTGTTCTTCCTTGCCGCCGTCGGCGTCACGACAGTTCTGATGGCCGATGCGGGCGCCCGCGGTCCGCGAACCGTTGCGTCATTCGCCACCGCTTCCGATATCGGCGCCGCGGTCGGACCGATTCTGGGGTGGAGCACCCAGCAACTCTCCCTGTCGACGGACGCGATCTTCGGGGTGGGGGCCGGGCTCTACGCGGTCGGAGCCCTGCTCTGCATCTTCTTCGATCCCGCATCGTCCCGGCGCTCGCGGTAATCGAGGAAGCACAGCGCCGGCTGTATCGTCAGGGAAGGGCGTATGTCGCCAGATCCGCGATCGTCCAGCCGGACGGCCCGGGTCCAGTCCGGAGATGGTGAGGAAAGCCCCCTCGGCGACCGCCTCCGGACCGGAAGCAAAGTACCCTGAGATGTCGCAGCTGTCCCGCACCGCTCCGTCGAGCGCTCCGGTGCACCTGGACACCGCGTTGCAGCGGCCGCTCCGGCTCGCCGCCGATCTGCCCGTGAAAACTGCCGAGCGGCAGCGCCATGCCCGTGATGAACCGGAGCGCGGTCACGTCATCGCGGGCGCCGGCACCCACCGGGCCTTCCTGGTGGCGGTCCAGTGTCACTTCCACGCCGTTGCAGCCCGACAGGCCGGGGTTGAACTGACGCCGCGTCGTACCGATGCCGGCCAGACCCAGCTCGCCGGTTTCGGTAGTGACCCGCAGCGTTGCGCGTCCATCCCCGATCTCAGCCTCCCCGTTCCCCGTCGTCCAGTGGCCCGATCAGCCAGGTCTGGCCGACTGGTCTCTCCAGTGGAATGATCAGGACTCTCCATGTCGTTACCCGCCCCCTGGAGCGAGACCATTCATTTCTCTCTCCTCGCGCCCGGTATAGATACGCACGTCGTCGAACTCGGCGGCGCGCCATGTCCACAGCCCCACGAAACGGGGCGAATCAGCGGGCGGTTCGCCGCGCGCGCTCATGATGACTGCGCCGTCCACAATCACCTCCACGCCGCCGCTGGCATAGAGCTGAGCGACCACGTGGTACCAACGATCCGGCTCGACGTCGGGTGCAGCGGCGGTCACCAGATCCAGGCCGAACGGGGTGACCCGGTGACCACCACCACCGGCGGCAAAGGCAAACAGGTAGCCGCTGTTGAAATCGCGGGGGTCGGCGAGCCAGAAGCTCGACATGTCCCGCAGAGGGGCGGAGCCGCGGGCCCGATACTCGATGCGGATGGGTGCCTGCAGGGGCTGCTCGAAGGCGAGGAAGCCCCCCTGCCCCTCTCCCACCACCGCACCCCGGAACAGCCGCCACCTACCCGAAGCGACCTGCCAGGGGCCTAGCGCAAGACCTCCGAAGTCATCAGCGTAGAGTAACCTCCACGGGATACCGCCACCGTTGGGCAGGGTGTGCGAATCGGGCGCCCGGAGCGGGTTGAGCAGAGCCAGCGTGTCGGCCTCGGCGGCGGGGACCACGGTGAGGCGCCCACCTACCCCCTGCTCGGTGACGGACGCACGTGCGAACCAGTCGTCGGTGCGGGTACTCGCCTTGATTACGAGAATATTGTCACCCCGGGCCAGCTGAACCGGTCGGCTGACGGCACCAGGGCCCGGCAGCACGGCGACCTCGGCCTGGTTCAGCCACGCCCGCGCCCCTCCGGCTGCCTCCAGCTCGAGAACGGCGCTCAACGGGTCGGCCGTCCGCAGGACCGCCAGCGCATAGCCGGTCCGGGGTCCGGAGGATCCGAGAAGCGCGTTGAGCTCCATGCGGGCCGAACCGTTGTACGGCTTCCAGGCGACCTCACCTGCGGCGCCTTTGTAGATTCCTCCCAGGTCAACGCGGTTCTCCGGAGGATGGCCCCTGGAATCGAGGTCGGCACCGGCGGCACCGCGGAACGGACCGATCAGGTGCCACTCGCCGATGTCACCGCGCCCGACATCGAAGTCTGCCCGCGCGACCAGGCTGACGTCATCGCGCCGGACCGCAATGCGCAACGGCAGGACGTGGCCGCCCCATGTTCCGGCAGGCACCTCCAGCGGCAGCTCCAGGCGCACCTCCCCGCCGCCGGCAACCCGCCGCCGGACCATTCGACGCTCCACCTGCCAGCCTGCCTGGGGGTCCGGAGCTATCTCGACTTCCATCTCCGGCCAGCCTGCCGCGAGGCGCGCCTGAATCGCGAAGGCGCCCCGCCCTCCCTTGCCCGCGGCCAGCACCTCGGTGAGCGCGTGCTCGCTCACCGCCGCGAACCTAAGCCCGGTGAGGGTTTCGAGCACTCGAAGACTCGTCTCCGCAGTAACGCCGCGGCCCACCGCCCCGGCTACTTTGTCGACCGCAGCAGCGCGCAACGCCGGCAGATTCACCTCGCCTGGCGCCCGGGCAGCCTGCCTGGCGAGATCGCCGAGCATGGACTGCCAGTCCACACCGGCGGTCACCCCCTCTTCTTCCAGCACCGTGCGCATGCCTTCGAGCTGCAGGCGCACGACCTCGGCCGGATGGATCCGGAGACTCGATCCCTGGTCCCAGAGCGGGCGCTCAACTCCCTGGCTGGCATGGCCGCGCAGGACACCGGAGATGCCCGGCCCGACGCGGATGCCAATGCGCGAGTCCACCGAACGGTTCTCCTCGAGAATCATTCCCCGGTAGTCCGCCTCGCCGGGCGGCACCATGGCGATGAGGGCATCGGTCTCGGTGCGGTTGTTGCGCAGCACCCAGTCGAGACCTCCGACGCCGACCGAGGCGCCCCCCTGAAGCCCGATAAGACCCTGAAAGATGTGGAGCGCCCGACCGACCGGCCAATCGCCGTGATAGCGCCCCTCGACCACGGTGTTGTTGAGGATCTGGATGCGGTAGTTGCCGGCCCACTCGCGATAGGTCCACGCAGCACCGACGTCCCCGATGTTGATGCCGCCGGAGAGGGCCAGGCGATTGCCGTCGATGACCATGTCGTAGGCGTTGCCCCACGGATTGATGCCCGAGCCGGTGTGCGTCAGGCTGTTGTCCACCACGATGTGCCCCTGGAACTGGGGATTCTCGCAAATGGCGACCAGGCTCCCAAGGCCGGGTGCGACCTTCCAGGGGCGGTCTACCGTCACCGCGTCGACGGTGTTCCCCACGATTGTCCGGAGCTGGCCGAGGCCGCGCCCGTCGACCACCAGGCAATCGAAGCCGACGAGGGCATCCGGACGGAAGCCACCGGCTGCCTCGTCCAGGAATACGGGGAAGCCGGCCGAATCACCCCCGCGAGCCTGTCTGACCGCCCAATCCATGACCCGGCCGGTGCTCACCGTCACCGCCTCAAGCGAAGCCGCCGTAACCCGGGCGGAGAGACGCACTCCAAGGGAGTGCCAGATGATGTTCTCGTTGTCGCGGCACCAGTCCGACTCGAACTGGTTGCGGGCGATGTAATAGCGATTCGCCCGCGCGTGACTCCAGAACGTCGCGGAGTGCACGTTGGAGACGGGGCGCGAGACATTGTCCTCGATGATGTTGTTCTCGGGCGTCACCCGGCCGGGGAAGAAGCGAATGGCCTGGCCGGTCCCCTTGAGCAGCTCGTTGTCCTGGATGGTGCAATAGCGGCTACCCTCTAGATGCACGCAGCTTCCACCGCCCCGCAGATGGCTGCCCTGCACCGTTACCCGGTCGCCCCGGACGGCGACGCAGAAGCGATTCGACCAGGGGCTGTCCCGGTCCAGGCGCTCCTGCTCCAGGAAACGCTCGCCGCGGCGGTAGGGGTGGCGCAGGGTTGGCTCCATCATCAACCGGCAGCGGCGCACCGTCACGTTGTCGGCGGCCGGCGCCGCGTGATCGGAGAAGGCGACCGGCGCCATAATGAGGTAGCGGGCGTAAACGGCGTGCATGGTCAGGTCTTCGACGATGAAGTCCCGGTCGCCCTGCAGACCGACCCGCACCTTCTCCCCTATCGCGCGGTCGCCATAGTGCACGCCATTGGGGAGCCAGATCCAGGTGCGCTCCCGGCTCTGGCCTCTGACGACCGTTCTCGGGTGCACCGTGAGTGTGCTGTTGATCAGGTAACTGCCCGCCGGCAGGTAGACCACGCCTCCGCCGTTGAGGCCGGCAGCGTCGAGCGCCCCCTGGATCGCCGGCGCATCGTCGGCCAGACCGTCTCCCACAGCACCATAGCGACGCACGTCGAAGACCTCCTCCGGCCAGGGATCCGCCGGCGCCACCGTCAGCAACAGACCGCGCGACCACCCCGAGGCTCCTCCATGGCCGTTGTGGGCGTGCACCGCGTATTCGCCCGGATCCAGATCGAGCGGCAGCCGGAAGTGCACGTCGTAGGCGCTCATCTTCTCTACCACGGCCGTTACAGCCCGTGTCCCCCGGCGCAGTACGACTCGCGTGCCCCCCTCGACGTAGCCTCCGGTACTCAGCGGCCGACCGGACGCGTCACACTCCGGGTAGAGCTCGAGCCCCACCAGGTTGCGCCCCAGGATGCGCACCAGCTCTCCCGGTGTCGCCCGGTCGGTCGATAGCCAGTCGGCCCGGGGCCGGTTGATCAGCACGGGATCGCTCCATCCCCCAGCACCGCGCACCTGGACGGCGTACACCCCAGGCCGGCCCTCGGGAAAGCTGCACGTCAACACGTTGGGCTCGTGCGCGACCAACTCGGCCAGCCTGGGTTCTTCTGTGGCAAAATCAGCAGCCACATCCTCCGGCCATCCGGGAATGCCGTCCTCGAGGCATGCCACACGCACCTGCGCCCCGCCGTCCCAGTCGGCGCCGACCACATTGAACAGCTGGCCCGGCCTCGTGGGATCGGTCACGTGGGTGATGACTGGGGCAGCCTGCGCCATCGCGAGCGTGGCCGCCGCCGCGATCGCCGCCGCGACGGTCGCGAGTCCGCGCGTGGGTGGCAGCAATCCCAGCCTCACTGCTCGTCCAGGACGGCTCGTACCTTCACCTCGGCCCAGGACACCCCCTGCTCGGCCGCCTTGCACCCCAGGCCGCGGTTCGGGTAGTGACCGCTCATCAACGCGATCACCCTGGCGCCG
>CAYWBJ010000219.1:0-96286 GCA_964456165.1 uncultured Gemmatimonadaceae bacterium
TGTAGTAGAACGGGGGGAGCATAAGCACGCCCCCACACCCCAGTGCGACGGCGTGGCGCGTTAGTTCGACCGAGTCCGCCAGCGCGCAACACCCGGTACCGGGCATCATCCGCCCCGGAGGAATCCCGGCAGCCGCCAGGCTGACGAGTAAGCCCCGTTTCACCGCCACCGACAGCGAGTAGGCCTCGGAAATGGTCCAGAAGACCGCCAGCCCCACCCCGATGTCGAGGAGCCAGCGGCAGTGCGCAGCCAAGCGGTCAGCATCCGGCTGCAGATCGGCGTCGAAGGGAGTCACCACTGGCGACAGCACGCCGCGGAAACCCGCACCGTCTCCCATTTATCTCTCTCCGCTTCTGCCGACGACACCGCGTCGGCGCAACAGGCTCTTGATCGTTCCCCAGGTCCGGTGCTCGACGACGGCCGGCTTCTCGCGCGCGTCGTAGGCCCGGTAATCGGTTATGTCGGCGGTCAGCAACGGCACGTAGTCGGACTTGCGTCCCGCGTCGACCCAGTGATCGGGCTGGTTCCCGCCCTGGGCCCAGCTCGACCGTCGCGTGATATCGTTGCCGTCCGTGTCCCAGACGGTCAGCGCCAGATGCAGTGCGCGTTCCGGCTCGAAGACGTGCGGCCTGCTGTTGAGCGCGCCAGCCGGGTCGTAGTTGTCCCAGAGATCCAGCCGCATCTCGAAGGAGTATTCTACGTGCGCGGCAAGGTGGTTCGAGTCTGATGGCAGGACCACGGTGTCGAAGTAGCTGAACGGATCTAACTGGGTCCAGTCGAACCCATCCTGGCCGACCACGTTTAACCCGGACTGGGGCGTGAACAGCGGATGGACGTCGAGCCGGTAGCCGTTGTCGTAGGTGTCGGCGCTGACCCCGGTGATCTCACCGCCCGAATGGTCCGAGTCGATCCCCACCTGCAGGTGGTCGTCCCGCCACCAGTTGCTCTTGACTTCACCCTCGGCGGCACGCAGGGTGTCATCGTTGCAGCGGGCGAAGATCCACAGGGCGTTGTCGGGGACCGGGCTCCAGGCCACCAGGTAGGCGGCGGAGAAGTCGTCCGGGTTGGGGTTGGGACCATCCCCGACATGGTCGCCGGAAAGGGAGATAATCTGGTCGGGGGTGACGACAAAGTCTACCGGGTACCAGCCCCAGTCATCCTCGAACCCGTCGATCGTCATCCCGGTTGGGTCCGGGACCGTGGGGATGAAGTTCGTACGCCCGCTGTGCGCGCCGGCTGCCGCCGCCAGAGCGATCCCGACAGCCGCTGTCTGGAGAAAGTGCCTGGTCCCGCTCTTACGCATCGGGCCAGCTCAGGTCTGCGACCGCCGCACCGTCGCGATGATTGCCGTCCAGATGCAGAACCGCGGCGCTTTCGACCAGTCCCTCGGGGAACTCCGCCGGAGTCAGAGCCGCGAAGGTGGGCGCACTGGAGACGATCGTCCGCTTGCCGGACCCCTCGTCTACCAGGACCACCCCGAAGAGAGACTGGGCCCCGGCGTCGAACTGTAGGTGCTTGATGCCGCCCCCCCAGGCCACCAGGTCCCAGCCGATCATCTCCCCCACAGGGTCATCACCAACTTTGCCGACGAACGCGACGTCGGCCCCCAGACGGGGCGCCGCCACCATGGCTGTCGCGGCTTCACCCCCACCCTGTTGGCTCGACTGTCGCATCGCCAGTTCCTCGTCACGACCGGGGATACGGGGCACGATGCCGAGGAGGGCCAGACAGCAGCAGCTGATACCGACGACGTCAGGCACAGACAGACTGAAGAAATCGCAGTTCGGGCATGAGCAGAAGATAGGCGCCCCCCCGGGCATGTCCATCGATCTTGCCTTCGATGGCCAGTGTGCGGAAACTCAGCCCCCTGAAGTTTCCGGCTCGTGGCAGCGTGCCACGGGGGCTGAGCAAGCAGGATCAAGGGTGATCCTCGAGTTCACTGGCGGTTTAGAAACCTGAACCGGCTAGGGACAACCGAAGAGAGAAGGAGCAACCGATGAGGCGACTCCCAACGGCGCGCATTGCAGATTTCGACGTCCGCTCCCTACCCCGCGGCGACAAGGCCACCGGCAGGCTCGAAGTAGCCGGCCGGCCGGATGGAGGGAACTGGGAGCTGCCACTGCTTTACGTGACCGGCGTCGACACCGGCCCGACGTTGCTGGTCCTAGGGGGGGTCCACGGCAATGAATACGAAGGCGTGGAGGCCATCCCTCGCATTTTCGCCGCCACGGAGCCGGAGTCTCTGCGCGGCAACCTGATCATGCTGGCGGTCTGCAACATGCCCGCCTACGAAGCAGGCACCCGCAACAGCCCGATCGACGGGCAAAACCTCGCCCGGGTGTTCCCCGGTGATCCGAAGGGAACCATCAGCCTGCGCATCGCCCACTGGATCGACCAGCGATTTATCGCCCCGGCTGACCTGCTAATCGACCTGCACAGCGGCGGCCCCGAGACCGATATCCCCACCATGATCGGCTACCAGCATAGCGACGACGACCTGGGACGCGCCGCCGAGGCAGCCGCCCGGGCCTTCGGCGCCCCGGTGCTATGGGGCCACCCACCCGATCCCACCATCCACGGCCGCACCTGCAACAGCGCTGGCGACTACGGCGTCCCCTGGCTCTACACGGAGACGTCGGGAGGTGGGCGCGCCGACGCCGACGCGCTGGCCTGCTACACCGACGGCGTCTTTAACGTCATGCGGCACCTGGGTATGCTCGACGGCCAGCCGCAGCCCCGATCCATGACGCACCACCTGCTCGGCAACGGCAACCTGGACGAAATTCTCAGCGTCAGCACTGCCGGATTCTTCCGTGCGGAGGTGGCGCTGCTCGATCAGGTGGAGGAGGGTCAGACCATCGGGACCGTTCGCGATCTCTTCGGCGTGGCTGTCGAGACGGTGACAGCAGATCGCAGCGGCGTGGTCATCCTGTTGCGCCGCAGCCCGACGGTGAGCACCGGCACCAACGTCGCCAACATCACCGACAAACTGCCGCGCTGAACGGCCGGCGGCGCCCGTTACTCTCCGAACAGCGCGGCGGTGGCGGCGGCTACTTTCTCGCGGCGCTCGTCACCAGGGAGATCGGTGCTGCTGCCCATTTCACGATAGAAGCCCGGACCGTATTCCCGCGTCTTGATCACCACCGGCATGGGCACCGCGTGACCGATCACGAGCGCCTGCTGCTTCGAGTCACGGCTGGCCAGCACGCTGCGCAGCCCCTCGGTGCCGCTGACGCCGGTCAGCACTGCCTGGATATCCTTCTCATCGTTCAGCAGCGCCGTAATCCGGGTGCCGATCTGTGACAGCACCTCGTCCTCGATGCTAGAGGGCCGCTGATCGACGATGAGCAGCGAGACGTAGTACTTGCGCATCTCCCGGGCGATGGTGCCGAAGATCGTCTGCTTGGCAGCGCCGGCGTTGAGGAACTTGTGGGCTTCCTCGATACATATCATCAGCTGGCGTGGCTGGTCCTCCGGCCTCTGAGTGGCATAGAAGCGCTCGCTCTTCTTCACGTACATCTCGTGGATGCGGCGAGCGATGATGTTGGCCACGAGCAGGTAACAGAGCATGCTGGTCTGCTGCCCGAACTCGAGCACCACGTTGATGCCGCGGTTGAGGCATTCCATGATCCGGTCGACCACGTCGCCGTCGTCGACCTTGGCCACCATGAAGGGAAAGGCCTCCAGCCTCTTGAGCTTGCGGTGCAAGGCGACCAGCGAACCGGGATGGGCGCCGATCTCCCGGGCGAATTCCTCGACGTCGGGGCCCTCGAGGCTGAGAAGAGTGCGCAGCCAGCGTTCCTTGTAGATCGCGTAGACTAGATACGCCGATTCGATGGCAGTCGGGTTGAGCTTGAGCTCTTCCTGAAGCGGCGCGACGTCCTCTACCGAGACCTGGTCGTAGCCGATGTATACTTCATGGTCGGGCTGCACGCCCCGGGCACGCGTCGACTCCGGGTCTAGGGAGAAGATCGCCACCCGGTTGCCGAACAGCTGCTTGAGCCCCTTTACGAAGGTGGCGTTGGCGCCGGCGGTCTCCTTCATTGCCTTGAAACCGTATTCGTTGTGCATGTCGAAGATCAGGTTGACCGCGCGGTCGTAGTGGATCAGGCCGCAGAGGACCAGGCGGGTAAGGAATGACTTGCCGGTACCGGTCTTGCCGAAGATACCGTTGCTGCGCTCAGCGAACCGCACCATGTCGACGCACACCGGTGTCTCCATGTCGAGGGGGCTGCCAATGCTGAAGAAACGTCCCTCGTCGTCACCCTCCCGGCCGAAAATCCGGGCAACGTCGCCCTCCACCGCCTCCTCCACCGTGGAGAAGTGGCTGGGAATCGCCTTGACCGGGCGCGGCCCCTCCAGGCTGTCGCCCAGAAGCCTGGGCATCATCAGCATCGGTCGCAGCGACACGATGTTGTAGGTGCTCGTGCCGCTGAGGACCTGGCGCAGCAGCTCGTCTCCCTGCTCGGGCGGATGCAGCAGGACCTCCTGATTGGTAGAGTCTAGCCGCATGTCGGTGACCATCGAGAAGAAGTCGTTCTTGTCCCCCTCGATGACGACAAACTTGCCCGCCTTCATGTCCTCGATGTTCTGCGCCGCGTCCAGTTTCATCTCGAGTCCTTCGACCAGGGACCCGCGGGTGATCACCCCCAGCCGCACCCCGCGCTGCGTCCCTCCGGCCAGGTGCCCGGTTCGCCCCGTCATTGGGACAGCCGCCGGATCAGGGAATGGAGGCGATCGTAGTCGTCGCTGAGCAGGCGCGACAGCTCCTTGCCGATGCGCACCAGGTAGTCCCCCGCACCCGAGTGCGCAGCGATGGCCTGCTTGAGGGTGGCTATCAGCAGTTCGTCGGTCGGTACGCCGGCGGCGCCGAGGATCGTCCGCACGAAGTCGTCGCCGGCGGTGAACTGGCGGATCGCTGCGTCGCTGCAGCGTTGGACGAAGCCGTGGATCGGAGCCGGCTGCGGCGGAATCATGTGCGCGGCGATGCCCCCCTGGATGTAGCCGACGACGAGGGCAGTGAACTCGGTTCGCAGCAGTTCGAAGATCTGCGGCTGCTCGCGGCGCAGTTCCTCGACCGTCTTGCCGTATGCGACCGGCCGACGGTTCGCCTCCATCGACTGGGTGGAGGCGTTGAAGACCAGCCCCAGGGTCACCGGTTCACCGTCGACTTGGACCAGACAGCCGAACGACGGCGCGCCGTTCAGCTCGCGGGCCTGGGCCGTGAACTTGGTGGTCTCGCTCTCGATCACCTCGCCGACGTGATCGCCGGCTGCAACCGACGCCCCGTTGCCCGCCGGCTCGCGGCGGAACCGACTCAGCGGGCTGGACACCTGATTTGCTGTCACCTGCTCCTCCATCGTCTAGGATGGTTCGACGCGGCAGCGACCGGATCAGACCACGGCCGTCCGCTTGCTCGCGCTTTTAGTGGAGAGGCCGGCACCCAGGTCGCCCCGGACCAGGCTCTCTTCGACTAGGGCGTAGAAACGTTCCCGGTCGCGCCCCCGGACGATTGCCTGTTCGTGCGCCTCGGACAGGGCTACGGGATAGCCGTTTCCCTTCTCGGCCTGATCGCAGGCGCAGGCATGCACCAGGTCGAGGAGCTGGTCGTCTTCTGCCACCCATTGCGGCACTTCGACGCGGGCAATCTCGCGACCCACGTGGACGTAGAAGAACCAGACGTGGTGATCGCCGTAGGCTTCCAGGATCTTGGACCGACTGGCGAAGGCGGGGGTGCGTTGACCCACTGTCAGCGACTGGCGCAGCAGGATGCCGTCGTCGATGCCGCCGATGGCCCCACAGGGAAGCTCAGCGTCGCCGGGCTCGATGGCTCCCTCCCGCCACGGACAGCGGTCACAGTCGGGTGCTTCCAGGGGACACAGGCCCAGCCGCAGGGCATTGGTCAGGTCGCGTCCACCCGATTTGCTGATGTAGCCGGCCACCGGAATGCGATTCCGGCGCAGCTGCTCGAACGCCCGCAGGTGGGCCTCGAGGACCAGTTCGCGCAACTCCTGAGGCTTGCCCTCGAGGCTCCAGAGGATCAGCGTGCCGTCAGCCAGGGCCACGACCTGGTGCCCCTCCTGTTGCGCCGCGACCGCAAGCTCGGCCACTTCGGTGAATTCCATCGTGGTGCGCCGCAGGCCAACACTGTCCCGATTGGGGTAGATGCGATGCCCCTCCCAATCCTCCTGGGCATCCCCGTAGTACAGGCTCGGGATGCTGTTCATCAATGGCTTCTCCCCGGTCCCGTAATGAAGCAGCACGTATCCAATGTTAATCAGGAAGCAGGCTGCGACCTCGTGCCGATCCGGAAAGATCTGGGAGCCGTCGGTAGCCGCGATGCTGATCTGATGAGGCCGGGGGGGGCGGGGATAAGTCCTGGTTGGGGATTCGCAGATGGCTGGAAGCAACCAGGACGTCCGACTCACGTCGACCTTGGCTCCCAGCCCCGGCCAATCCACCGATTGGCGCTCCAGCTCCTCGAGCGCCAGGGCCAGCCGGCTCTCGTAGTCACCCTGCACCACGCGGCGATCCCGGACCATGCGGTCGACCTGGTCTTTCACCGCGAGCAGGTTCAGCATCTACTGGCCTTCCCCACCCTCCTCGACCTCGGCGCCTCCAGCGCTGAGGTCGCTACCACCTTCGTACCAGGTTTGTCCGCCGTCACTGGAAAACCGGGTCAGCTGCCGCCACGGCCCCGGCTGACCCCGCCGCGCCTTGGCGATATCCTCAACCGCGGTTTCGGCGATCTCCGTACCGCCCTGGCCACTGCCCTCAGGACGGTTGGTCTCGATCCGAACCGAGGCGAACTCCAGTTCGCCTTCGAGAATCCCCAGGACCTCCTGCTGGAGTGCCAGCTGGCGGTTATGCAACTCTTCGCGGTCCAAGTTGCGCACCCGCAGGCGGACCACCAGTCGACTGGCGATCTCGTCCAGGTTCACCCCGTAGAATACGCCATAAGTGTCGTTGACCAGGCGCTTCAGACGCGGCAGGTTTTCCTGCAGCGGCAGGCGCTCGGACGCCCCCGCCGCGTTACCGGGTTCTGGCTCCGGCTTCTCCTCCTCGAAGCCGTCGAGCGATGGCCCCCAGACCCAGCCCTCGACGCGAAAACGGACCCAGTTGCCGCTCTGGCTGATCCGCTCGATCCCGGTCCCCTCGAGAAGAGTGCCCAGACGCCGCCCGTCGGGACCGTCGCGAAAGTTCTCGACGCTCTTCGCTACCCTGTACACCCCCTCTTCGCGCCGTTCGGCCGTGAAGTCGAAGGCCTCGGATACCGAGAATGCGGCGACCAGACACCCGGCCCCGGCGAGGACTGCAACGCGTCTGTAACTGGCTGCTGTGGACATGGGCTTACCCGCTCGAGTTTCTGACTAAAAATTAGCATTTTCTGCCGGGGAAAAGGCCTGAATCAGCCCGTCCCCGCGCGATTCGAGCGGAAGGTAGAGAAGGGGTAATACCCTGTCAAACGATATGTTTAGGTCAGCTTTAGGACGGTCTATCGGGGTGCCGACGTAGGCTCAGGAAGGCTGCCCGGCGCGTGACCAGGCCACCATCAGGAAATAAGCGACGGTCATCACCGCGGCGATCGCGATGCCGATTAGGAGAATGAGGAGTGGCTCGTGGCGGGGAGGTTTTGGTGGCTGGTGTTTATCGCCGAACATCGCGCTCAGATATAGAGGGGGGTGCAGAAACTCAACATAGGTTACTCGGACCCGATACTCAACGCAAATCTCACTCTGCAGACTCGGTCCGAACGCCCGTTTTCAGGTCGCAAGATCACCGCCAACTCTTTGCATTGTCTTGACTTAACCACCCACTTCGTCTAGAATCAGACATTTGCTTATGGGATTGAATTGGCAGCCCACGACGTTGCCGGGTCGGAAGTCTCAACGACCATGACCGAGGCTAAATCCAGCGAGCGGAGCGCCCTGATCCAGGCGATCCTCGATCTCGAGCAGGACCGGGACGAGGCGCTGGACGACATGGGGCTGGCCTACGCCCTGTCGCAGCACCTGAAGCCGGATATCGATCGGCTCGCGGCCCTCAAGTCGGGCTCACCGGAATCGCTCGCGGAGTTCGAGGTCGAGACCGCCATGCTCCGGGAAGGCGAATCCGAGCGCACCATAGCCGCCCCGCTGGCCAAGCGGAAGGACGACGAGCCCTCCCTGGTCGATCTGACGCCGCCCGAGCAGGCGCGTTGGATCTTCATGGACCGCTTCGTAGGGCTCAAGCAGCACGAGGAGATCTTCGGCTATTCACTGCCGGAGCAGGACTTTGCCAACTACCAGGAGCAGATGGACCGGGTAATTCGCAACCTGCTCCTGCTGCCGCGCCCCCTCAAGCTGGTGGAAAGCAATGATATTCAGGGACTCCAAAAGATGTTCGCCTCGAGTCTCCTGATCTTCCGCAACCCCTCGCTCGCGGATCCCGATGGCAACGTTGTGCCCTGTTCGGTTGCCAGCCTCCGGGAGCGCTTTCCCGCCTATTTCTACAAGCAGCGCAAGAAGCCGTACTGGTTTGAGAGACAGGCGTTCTTCACCGATAGTATTGAAGAACCCCAATGGGTCCTGTGCGAAACCGAGTTCTTCAACCTGACGCTGCGCAGCCCGGAGCGCCGCCTGGCCGGATTCGCCAAGGGCTGGGGCCTGCCGAGCGAGTACGCGGTGCAGAAAACGGTTCTCGAGGACATTTACGACCGCATCGTTTCGGCCGAGGCCATCGGTGAGCCCATGTTCGCAGCCAAATGCAATGCCTGCACGGTCACCCAATACGTCCACGGACAGGCGCGCATGCGCAAGATTGTCTACACCGTCCAGCGTTCGCGGAAGATCGCGTTGTACGGCAACAACGGCACCCCCCACTGGAAGGCGAGCCGGCGCCTGTGGCCCGGCCTCTACCCCACCCTCATTATTCCCTGAACCTCTATGGGCGATATATCCGACAAGATAGAGCAGTTGGAAGAGTCGCTTCGGCGTCAGCAGAAGCAGTTCCTAATGGAGCACTACGGCCAAAGGCTGATGGAGCAACTCGAAGGCGAGGTGGATGACCTAGATGACGAGACGGTAGATTCGTTGCTGGCCGCTCGCCTCTACGCCAGCAGCGAGATGGCAGCGCAGATTACCCGAATTCTCGCATCGCAGGGCCGCGACCAGGAATGGGAGCCCGCCTGTCCCGACGAAGCCATCACCGACCTCGACCCGGACGGTCCCGATGAAGCCTCCAACGCCGGCGTCCTGTTCGACAACGGTGCCAACGGCGATCCGCTCTTTGCTTCCGACGACGAGGACTTCGAGGACGAAGAGCAGGAGGACGCCGACGACCTCATAGCCGATCGGTCAGCGGCCGGCGTTGACGAGGACGGCGGCGGCAAGGAATCCTATATGCACGATGACCCGGAGATGCCGGAGATAGATCCCGAGCTCTTTGCCGAGGAAGAGGACGAAGAGGGCGACGAGACACCGGGCTTCGAGGCAAAATCTCCCGTGGGCAAGGAGGAAGAGACCAAGCCCGGATTCGAGCGGTCAGGTGATCGGTCCGGACAGGAGGCCACCCCCGGCTTCGAATCCAGCGGCGGGCCCCGGCAGGAGGAGACTGCCAGTTTAGAGGCCAACAGGGGCACGAGAGGCGCAATCCCTCGTAGAAGAAGCCAGAATTGAAGAAAGAGATCCTGGAGATCATGGCACGCCAAAAGGAGGAGAAGGCTCAGAGGGCCAAGGAGTCCTGTGTCCGTCACCGGCCGAACGACGATCGGGAGATGGAACACCCCTACGCGCTGATTCCCAACGTCAACCGCTTTCTCAACAGGAACTACAGCCAGCAGCGCATGGTCGTGAAGCAGTACATCCAGACCACCAGCCGACCGAGCTTCGCGTGCATCGCCGCAGCCTGATCGGCGCCCTGTGGGACACCATCGTCGTCCGCATGGTGGACAAGGAGGACATCCTCCGCCAGACAGTCGACCTGACCGAGTGTAAGTCGGGACCGCAGAACTTCGTCCGCATCAACCTCGGTGAGAATCACATCCACCTAAGCGACGTCTCGCGGCAACAGGCCCATCCCCAGGTGGGCGTCTGCCCGAGCTGGTGATCAGATTCCGGCCCGGCCGGAGCACTTCCCTGTCGGAGCTATCTCCCGAGCAGTTCGATGCCTGTAACGATCGCAGCCAGACTGCTCGGCCTGCTCTCGGTTTTGGCCCTTCTCCTGGTCCCGACGACCAACCGGACCGGGGATCGAAACGTCGACCACGACATCAATCGGTTGCAGTCGACCGAATGCGAATACCGCGGGATCCGCGCCAACTTCGCCGACCTGACGACCGCGTACGCCCTCACCGTCTTCGAAGATCCCGAGTTGATACGCTGGACGGCCCGACCGAGCATCGATCACCCGGATATCGAGTCGGTGGTCACCGCCTTCTACCGGGCCGAGGGGATCAAGGCTTCCGCCCCTCCGGCCACCCCCGAGCACGCAGCAAACCGCCTGACGGCCGTGCCGACTCTTGCGGTGGCCTGGCGGGTCAACGTCCTGGGCGTGCTGATGATCACCGCTCATAACGGTGTGGCGGAGGACGCACTCAACGTCTTCCGCCACACCGTGGACGGCTTCATGGACCAGATGTTCGTGGTGCATACACCGACCGAGCTGCGCGCCGATCCGTCGCACGAAGCGGAGACGCGGGGCAGCCTCGACCATGGTACCGTGCTGCTGGTGGAAGAGGCCGGCGATGTCTGGAGTCGGGTGCGTCTACCCGCCTCGACCACCGCCGGATGGTGCGAGACCGAGTACCTGGTAGCTGTCGCAAATGAGTGAAACCCAGTTGAGCGCAGGCATAGACCACAGCTCGCTCATAGCTCTCGGGGCTCTGGAGAAGATCTACGAGATGGGCACCAACAGCGTCCACGCCCTGCGTGGCATCGATCTGGAGATCGTCGTCAACGAGTACGTGGCCATTATGGGGCCATCCGGCTCCGGCAAGTCGACGCTGCTCAACATTCTCGGCTGTCTCGACGTGCCGTCGTCCGGCGCCTACACTCTCAACGGCCAGCGGGTCGACCAGATGGAGGACGACGAACTCGCCAGCATCCGCAACCGCGAAATCGGCTTCATCTTCCAGACCTTCAACCTGCTGCCCCGGGCCGACGCCCTGCGCAACGTGGAGCTTCCGCTGGTCTACAGTGGGGCGTCCGGGGCCGAGCGACGGGAAAGAGCTGCCCGTGCCCTCGCCGACGTGGGCCTGGACGACCGCATGGACCACCGACCGAACGAGCTCTCGGGAGGCCAGCGCCAGCGGGTGGCGATCGCCCGGGCGCTAGTGAACAAGCCGGCCATCATCCTGGCCGACGAACCCACCGGCGCGCTGGACACGCAGACGGGTGAGGAGATCATGGAGCTGATCGATCAGCTCCACGCCCAGGGCAACACGATCATCCTGGTCACGCACGAGGAGCACGTCGCCCGCCACAGCAGGCGGGTGATCCGGTTCCGCGACGGGATGATCGAGAGCGACGAGGTGACGACGTGACGGGTCCAGCCATCTCGAACCGGTCCGAAATCACCCGACTACCCATCCGCAGCGGTGCGGCTGCCGTCCTCCTGATCGGGCTGGGCGCCGCCTATTTTTTCTTTTCCACGGTTACCTCCGTAGACGACCTTCCCCTCTACGAGGTCGCGCGCGGCGACTTCGTGATCACGCTCGTCGAGAGCGGTGAGATCCAAGCGGCCAGGTCTGAGAAGATCATAACGCCCGACGTCGACGGGCGCCTGCAGATCACTTACCTGTGGCCCGAGGGCGGTTTCGTGGACGTGGGGGGCATCGTCGTGGAATACGACAAGACGGAGGCGGCCTCCCGCGTGTTGTGGACGGCCGGAGAGCTCGAGCAGGCGCGATCCAATTACGTCCGCTCGAAGGCCGAGATCGAGCAGAAGCTCATCGAGCTCGAGATCGCCATCGAGCAGAACAAGGCCATTCTGAAGCTGGCCAGGATCAACCTCGACCGGGCCAAGCTGCGCAGCAACATCGACCTGGAGGAGGCGAAGATTCGCCTGGAGCAGGCGGAGCGGGGCGTCGTCGAGGCCAAGGAAAACATTAACGCCGAGCGGATCGCTGCCGAGGTGGACCTGCGCAGCCAGGAGGTGGAAATCAGTCGCAAGGAGGGCCGGCACGACCGCAACCTGCGCAACTACAAGCGCCACACTGTATACGCGACGCAGCCAGGTCTGGTGGTCTACGAGAAAATCCGCAAGAACGACCAGCTCCGGAAAGTTCGCGTCGGCGACGATCTGTGGGACGGCGTCAATATCATCAGCCTGCCGGAGCTTAAGGTGTTCCAGGTGATCCTTCAGGTCGGCGAGATGGACATCAAGCGGCTAGCCGTCGAACAGCCGGCAACGGTCCGGCTCGACGCTTACCCGGACATGCTATTCAACGGCCGGGTGTCCACGATCCTGCCCATGGCCAACCCAAGCATCGACGCCCCCAACGTCCAGGTCTTCGAGGTCGTCGTCGACATCGAGGAGGAGAGCGCTCTCCTACGTCCCGAGATGTCGGCCCTGGCCGAGATCATCGTGGAGGCGATCCCGGACACGATCTACGTGCCCCGCGAAGCCATCTTCCACGACCCCGAGCGGCGCCCAGTTGTCTATCGACTCGAGGGCTCCTCGTTCGCGGCAAGAGAAGTACGGGTGGGCATGCAGAACGCCGTGGCGGCCGTGATCGACTCAGGTCTGGCAGCTGGGGACAAGGTGGCACTGGTCGCGCCGAACTGAGATCGCCGATGAAGCAGGAAAGCCAGCCCCGATGAGCGAACCCCTTACCCCGCGGCGCCAGCGCAACCGTCTCGCGATAGTCGCGGTCGCGATCGTTGCGGTCATCTCCGTTGCCGCCATTTCGTTCTTTAATCAGCTGATTCCCGAAGAAACCGCGGCCGTTGCCAGCTTTCCGGTACAACAGGGTGAGTTCGTGATCGCGTTGACCCTGAAGGGCGGGGAGCTCGAGGCCATCAAGGCCGAGAACATCACCGCCCCCCACGTGCGCGGCCAGCTCAAGATCACCCACCTATTTTCCGAGGGCGAGCAGGTGGAGGTCGGCGACCTGCTGGCCGATTTCGATGACGTCGAGTTTATCAAGCGCGTGACCGACGCCGATCAGCAGCTGCAGATAGCCAAGGCGGAGATGGAAAAGGCTGTGGCCAACCAATCGGCCCAGACCGCCCGCCTCGAGGGGGAGGTCAAGAATCAGCAGGCGCAGATGCGCCTCGCCGAGCTCCAGGTCGAAAAGATGAAGTTCGAGTCCACCATTCAGCGGGAAGAGAGCCAGCTGAAGGCGCGACAGGCCGAGCTGCGACTAGATCAGGCGCGTTCGAAGCTGGAGTCCCAGACGGTGATCGACTCGGCCCAGCTCAAGCAGCTGCGGCTGGACATCTCGCGCAAGGAGCGCAAGCTAGAGAAGGCGCAGTCGGACTTGAAGAATCTGAAAGTAAAGGCGGAGAAGCCGGGACTGGTGGTCTACGCCAAGAAGTGGTCCCCGACCGGGCCGGTAAAGGTCCGCGTCGGCGACGAGATCTGGGGGGGCCAGGAGCTGATCTCCCTTCCCGACCTGACGCGGATGCAGGTCCAGACCTACGTCAACGAAGTGGATGTCGACAAGCTTGATAAGGAACAGCTGGCGACCATCAAGCTCGACGCCCTTCCCGAGCCCACTTTCCACGGGCGCGTCACGTCGATAGCCAACCTGGGTCGGGAGAAAGAGGGCGAGAAGAACGTCAAGGTCTTCGACGTCACGATCGAGATCGACGAGGCGGACAGCCGGCTGAAGCCGGGCATGACCGCCACCAGCGAAGTGATCATCGAAACGGTGCCGCCCCGTCCGGTACCGCAACCAGACACCGTCAAGCAGGAAGCGGTCGAAGAGATCCCCGAGGCGCTCCCGGAGCCGATCTACATCCCCCTCGACGCGGTCTTCGAAAAGGGCGGTAAAACCGTCGTCTACCGTCTCAACAACGGCCAGCCGGTGGAGCAGGTGGTCGTCCTCGGCCAGCGAAACGATGACTACGTGATCGTCCAGGACGGCCTGGGCCCGGACGACCGCGTCACCCTGAGAAATCCCACCATCGTCCTCGACAAGCTGGGCGGGGTCCCCGAAGCGACCGGTTCGGCAAGCGACGCGCTCGATTAGCCATGGTCCTGCGCGAGACCTTCGTCCTGAGCCTAGTCGGCCTCACCGCCCACAAGCTCCGCAGCCTCCTGACCATGCTGGGGATCATCTTTGGCGTAGCCGCCGTCATCGCCATGCTGTCGATCGGCGAGGGAGCCAAGCAGGAAGCCCTGCAGCAGATCCGCCATATGGGCATCAGCAACATCATCGTCCAGCACTGGGACGAAGAGAGCGACGAAGAGGAAGAAGCAGGCGGCAGCGAAGACGCCAATCTCTCCCGCGGCCTGACCCGGGACGATGCCACTTCCATTCAGGAGATCTGCCCCCTCGCCCAGCTGGTGACGCCGCAGCGGGAAGTCAAGGTAAAGGCGCAGCGACTGGGCATCGACTTCAGCACCATCGCGGTCGGCACGGTTCCCGAATACCTCGACGTGCTCGATGCCCGCATGGGACGCGGCGTCTTCCTCTCCCCCGACGACCTGCTCCAGGCGCGGCGCGTCTGTGTGCTGGGCAGCGACGCGAAGCGGTCTCTCTTCCTGTTCGAGGACGCTCTGGGCAAGCAGGTGAAGATGCACAACCAGTGGTTCACGGTCGTCGGCGTGCTCGAGGACAAGGGGGCTGCCGGCGGCAAGATCGGCGGCGTCCTCGAAGTGCGGAACACCGACGAGGACATCTACATCCCACTTACCGCCATGCTGCAGCGGTTCAAATGGGAACCAGGAGACGCCGAGCTGACTCAGGTGACGATCAAGGTAGCCGATCCCGACCGCCTTCAGGAGGCGGCCAACATCACCAACGCGATCCTCACGCGCCGCCACCGCGGTGTCGAAGACTTCAAGATCGCCATCCCCGAGGAGCTCCTGCGCCAGAGTCAGAAGACCCAGCAGATCTTCAACGTCGTGATGGGATGCATCGCCGGAATCAGCCTGTTAGTCGGCGGCATCGGCATCATGAACATCATGCTCGCCTCCGTGCTGGAGAGGACCCGGGAAATCGGTATCCAACGTGCGATGGGTGCCCGCCGCAACGACATCCTCTCCCAGTTTCTGGTAGAGTCGTTGCTGGTGAGCCTGATCGGCGGGATCATCGGCATCGCGCTCGGATGCGCCCTGCCGTGGGTGATCACCCTGTACGCCGGGTGGAAGACGATCGTGCAGCCCTGGAGCGTCGCGCTCGCCTTCGGCGTATCAGCTGTCGTAGGCATCGGCTTCGGAATGTACCCGGCCCGCCAGGCAGCCCAGCTCAACCCGATCGACGCCCTCCGCTACGAGTAGCTTCTGCTCGTAGAGACCGCTTCGAGAGCGACGGCTACGAGTGGCCCACTGCCTCGAGGGCGTCGACCAGACTCTGCTCCATCAGCTCGCACATCTCGTCGATGTCGGCCTCGGTGGCAACCAGCGCGGGTGACACGGCGAACCAGTTCGGGTCGACCCTAACGATGAGGCCGCGGTCCAGGGTGGTCCGCTTGAGCGCCTGCCCCAGTTCAGGATAGGGAGCCATCGAGTTGGTGTCGCGGACCAGCTCCACGCCCCGCACCAGCCCCTTTCCCCGCACCTCGCGCACGACACCGTATTTCTTCAGCCCTTCAAGCCGAGCCGCGAGATGCTCACCCAGCTCGGCGGCGCGGGCGGCGAGGCCGGACTCTTCGATCTCGTCGATGACGGCCATCGCCACGGCGCAGCCCAACGGGTTGCCCGCATAGGTGTGGCCGTGGGCGAAGAACAGCTGCTCCTCTACCGGCCCCAGGAAGGCATCACCCATGCTCTCGCGCGCCATCATCGCGCCCAGCGGCATGACGCCGCTCGACAAGCTCTTCCCGCCGCAGAGGATGTCCGGCATCACCCCGAAGGTCTGCGCGGCGAACATGTTGCCGGTCTTGCCCCAGGCGGTGATGATCTCGTCGAAGATCAGGAGCACGTCGTGGCGGTCGCAGATATCCCGAAGGATGGTGAAATACTCGTCCGTGGGCGTAATGACGCCACCGGTGTTGGAGACCGGCTCGACGATCACACCGGCGACTGTGGCCGGATCTTCGCCCAAGATGACGTCTTCGATGGTCCGGGCGCTGAAGCGATTACACTCCTCCCAGGAGTCGAAGTGGTCCCGGTAGTGGTTCGGCGGAAAGACCTTCGGAAATCCGACCATGTGCGGCTCGAACGGCGTCTTCCGCGCACCGGTGCCGCTGGCCGCCATCGCGCCGAAGGTGCCGCCGTGGTAACCGCCGTACCGCGAGATGAATTTGTACTTTCCGCCGCGACTCGTCTGCTTGAAGTACTGGCGCACGAACTTTAGCGCCGACTCCATCGACTCCGACCCGCCGCTGTAGGACTTGACGAAATTCAGGTCACCTGGCGTCACCTGCCCGACGCGCTCGACGAAGTCGAGGGTAATGTCGGCAATGCCGTGCATGGGCACGCTCAGTGTCATCCGCTCCAGCTGCCTGGTCAACGCCTCGACAACGCGCGGATGCCCGTGCCCCAAAATCGCGACGAAGATGCCGCCCAGGCCGTCGAAATAGCGTTTCCCCTCCACGTCCCAGTAGTAGAGTCCCTCGGAGCGTTCGATTATCAGGGGATTCTCGATGAAGGCCAGTGTCTGCTGAAAGTCGATGAAGGTGCGCCTTAGCAGGTTTTCCCGACGCGCGTCGAGTTTCATTCGTGTGCCCTTCCCCGTGGTTGCCTGCGTTGTGGCCGCCTGTCCACCGCGGACCGTCGGGTACTATCCCTCTCGCTCGCAGGCTTGTCAAATGCCCGGCCGCGGCCGCGACTGCCAGACTTGCCGGCGACATACCCTTCCCATACTTTAATCAACGATGCGTGGCGGAAATGGGTGGCGTCACGCTGGCTCTGGCAGAAGGCGGAACATGCTCCGATTCAAGAAGGAAGCAGTCGAACAGCTGCTCGAAGAACGCAAGCCGGAATTGAACCTGACCACCTATCAGCACATCCGTAAAACCATGGACCAGGGCACCGAGTCCCTCGATCCGTACGCCCTGTCCAACATGTGTCGCGATCTGCGCTGCCTGCCCACCGACATCATCGAGTACGTGTAGTCCCCCCATCCCACCGCGTCTCGGCACCTTGCAGTGACGCTGCGCACCGCCCGATCCCAACCTTGTCCCTTCTCGTCATCCTCGCCATTCTCGGAATCGTGTACGGATATACCGGCTGGCGACTAGCAGCGCCGCTGCCGTACCCCACCCATGTGGCCCCGCTCATCTTCCTGCTGGCGAGCATCCCGATCAGCTTCATCTGGCTCAGGCGGCGTGCGACGGAAAACGGCTTCGTAGACGCCTACGCCTGGGCCACCTACCTGTCCATGGGCTACGTCACCGTGACCTTCGGACTGCTTCTGCTCCGCGACGTTGCCTGGCTGGCCGGGCTGGCATTGACCCGGCTGATCGGATACGCCGGTATGTCGGCACCTGCTGCAACCGACACCATCTTCCAGGACGAGGGCACCCTCAGCCAGGACCTGCTGCTGCTCACCAACGCGGGCGTGATGGCGCTCGGCTTCCTGTTCACCGGCCTGGGCATCTACCACGCGCGACGGCAACCCCGAGTGAAACGGGTGACAGTGCCCCTGGGGGATCTGCCTCCTGATCTGGATGGACTGACGATCGGCCAGATATCCGACGTCCACGCCGGCACTACGATCAAGAGACGTCAGATCGAACGCATCGTCGAGGCCCTCGCACCCCACCAGCCGGATCTGATCGCCTTAACCGGCGATCTGGCTGATCAGTCAGTCGAGCGGCTGCGCCCGCACGTCGAGCCGCTCGCTCGCCTGCGCGCCCCCCTTGGCTGTTTCTTCGTCACCGGCAACCACGAGTACTACGCCGGCGTCGGGCCCTGGCTGAACGAGGTCAGGCGGTTAGGCTTTCGGACGCTGCTCAACGAGCATGTCGTCATCCAAAGGGGCAGCGGCCGCATCGTCCTCGCCGGCACCACCGACCTCTCTGCCGGCCAGGAGACAGAGGGTCACGCCAGCGACGTCGGCAAGGCGCTGGCCGAAGCTCCGGACGGTTTGCGTATCCTGCTAGCCCACCAGCCCGGCACCATCGAGGCCGCCGAGGCCGCCGGCGTTGACCTGCAGTTGTCCGGACACACCCACGGTGGCCAGTTCCCACCCTGGAAATACGTCGTCAGCCTGCATCAGCCCTACGCTGCCGGACTGCACCGGCGCGGCAACACCTGGATTTACGTCAATCGGGGAGCCGGTTACTGGGGGCCGCCGATACGGCTGGGGGCGCCGTCCGAAGTGACCCTCCTGACGCTGGTGCGACGTTGACATGACCGCCGAACGGGCCCTCGGGCAGCACGTCCTCGTCGACCTCTACGACTGCCCCGCCGGGCTGCTCGACGACGTGGCATGTATCGAATCGGCCTTGCGGGCTGCCGCCGGCGCTGCTGGGGTTACCGTGCTGGACGCCGTCCTCCACCGGTTTTCCCCCTACGGCGTTACCGGGGTGCTAGTGATCAAGGAGAGCCACATGGCGATCCACACCTGGCCGGAATATGGCTTCGCGGCAGTGGACCTGTTCACCTGCGGCATCGATAACAAGCCGCACCTCGCCGTCGAGGTTCTGAAGCGCGAGCTGCAGGCGGGGCGGGCAAGCTCGGTGGAGATGCGCCGGGGCCAGCCGGACATGCTGACGGAACGCCGCCCGCCGGCTCCGGATCAAAGCTCAACGTCGACGGCGAGCGAGTAGATCCGCTTCTCGTACGCACCCTCGCTACGGCTGGAGCCGTTGCGGGCGCGCCGGTACTGTCCTGAGACACCATAGAACTCGTTGATCTGCCGCGACAGCTTGAAGGACCAGAGGGTCTGGTGGTATCCGTCTTCCTTGACGCCGGCGAGGAGAATCGCGGGCAGCTCTTCGTCGTATCGGCGGCGCTGCAGGGCCAGGAAGAGCTGGCCGTCGATGCCGCCTCCGAGGTGGCGGGCGCACAACAGCTGGAAACGGTGAGCGCGGTAACCGAAGCCGGTGCTGTTAGAGTCGTTGTCGAGCAGCGCGTAACTGGCGTCGACAAGCCCGCCGCGGTAGAGCTGAACTACGACCTTCAACTCGCGGTTGGTGTCGGACTGGCCAGTGGCCGCTTCCGGATCCCCCTCCCCCAGCGCCGCACGATCGTAGTCGAGCCGGCGCCAGATGCCTGCGAGGCGGACAGTAAACTTCCGGCCGGAGCGGAAGGCCACGTCACCACCCCACGCGGCCACGGACAGATCGCCCAGCGTCGTGTCGCGGGCGTCATCCGCACCGCGACGGTACTTGAGCGATGCGATGAAGCCGTTGTCGAGCCGCCCGGATAGCCCCAGCTGCAGGCTGCCGCGCAGGTAGCTCTCTTCGCTAGAGATGCGTTGGACGTTCTTGATCTTGACTTCGCTCCCCCAGCTCGCCGCGATCCGCTCGCTGACCTGGGCCCTTCCCCCCAGCTCCAGCTGGCTCGCGACCACGTCGCCCTGGGAACCGTTGGCCTGCTCCGCCATCCAGTAGCGCTTGAGTCCCCACCGGTGCCGCACCTGGATGGCGTAACGCGGCGTCTGCCCGATGCGCGCGGAGGAGGAGAGGAAGATCCGGTTGATCCATCCGGATCTGCTCTCCGACCCGGATCTGCCCTCCGACCGGCTTTCGAATGGGTTGTCGTCGTACTCCAGACCCACGGTCGCCCGGAGTCCGTGGCTGGAACCCGGAGTACAAGCCAGCAGAAAAACCGCCGCGCCCAGCCAGCGGGATAACGGCCGGCTGCGCGGCGGCGATTCCGACCGCCGAGGGGCAACGCCGGGCGCCTCTTCCGCGAGCGGGCGGGGAATCACGGGTTCCCTTGCAGCAGCTCCAGCAAGCGGGCGCGAAACGCCTCGGCGCGTTTGCGCGCCACCGACTCCAGTTGCCTAATCTCCGTCTGCCGCGCCTTCAGCTTGCGGATTTCCAGGGCCAGATCATCGGCGGCGATCTCGCCCAGCGTCACTGGCTGCCGCGACAACTCGGTCTGAGCGACCAAGACCTGCTCGAGATCGAACAACCCCTCATCCGCAGGCCCCGAATCGGCATTGCCGATGTCTTCCGCCGGGGCAAAAGACGGGGACGCCATGTCGGCTGCGAAGTCGCCGTCGCTCTCGAGGCCCTCGGTACGGGAGCGATTGCCCCCCATCACCTTCGTCGTCCGCTCCACCCGCACGATGACCCGGGCTTCGGGCAGATGCTCGTCGAACAGCCGGATCTCGGTGGCGAATACGCTAACCTGGGAACGCAGCCGGTGCTCCTCCTCCAGTCGCGTCAGCCGCTCCGCGTTCTGTCCGCGCTCGCGCTCAAGCCGCGTGGCAATATCGTCCATGAGATCGACCTTCTGTCCGATCTCCTCCGGACTATCGTCGGCACTGATCGTCATACCCTCACCGAAACCGAGTCGTCCCCTCTCCAGGCCGTCGCCCAGACTTTCTCTGGCCTCCTGATATATCACCAGCTGCTGCAGCAACCCCCGATCCGGGGACTTGGCCAACCGTTGGATCAGATTGCCGATTTCCCAGTCGTAGACCAACCGCAGGCGGTTGCGGTGCTCTTCCTCCTCGACCATCAATGCCTCGAAAAGACGATCGATGGTCACCAGCCGCTGCTCCAGTACCAGCGAGTAGCGCAGAGCCTCCTCGAGGGCGGGAGCCGGCTCACCGGCTCCCTTCAGGCTGTCGATGCGCAGCGCCAGCGAGTCGGCGGCCTCTACGACCTGGGCTCGCTGCAGAAGCAGCGAGTCCTTGCTCGCCGCCATCAGCTCGAGCCGCGACTCAAGCTGATAGAGCTCCTGCACTTCGGCATCGGCCACGGCCGGCGGCAGCAATCCAACCAGTATGGCGAACCACATCACCACACCCCGCATGATCTCACTCGATCCCATATTTGTCCAGTTTGTAATAAAGTGCGCTGGTCTTGATGCCCAGGATCTCCGCCGCCCGCGTCTTCACCCGGTTGGCCTGTTCCATGGCCTGCCCGATCAGATCCCGCTCGAGGTTATCGAGCATCTGGTTCATCGGAATCTCTCCGTCAACCACGCCCCCGTCGGCACCCTTCTCGATCTCACTCCCCTCTCCCTCGAACGCCAGCGGCAGGTCGTGGAGGCCGATCTCGTCCCCGTCGGAGAGCACGATGGTGCGCTCGATCACGTTCTCGAGCTCCCGCACGTTGCCAGGCCAGCGGTACCTCTGCAGTGCACCGGCCGCCTCGTCAGTAAGGCGCTTGGGAGCCCGGTTCATCTCTTCGGACTTCTTCTTGAGGAAAAGCTCCACCAGCTCGGGAATATCGCCCTTGCGCTCCCGCAGCGGCGGAATCTGCATCGGGATGACCTCGAGCCGGTAGAACAGATCCTCGCGAAATTTGCCATCCTGCACCATTTCCTTCAGCGGCCGGTTCGTTGCCGCGACGACGCGCACGTCGGCGTCGAGGGTCTGCTCGCCGCCCACCCGGTCGAACTGCTTCTCCTGCAGCACCCGCAGTAACTTGACCTGTGTCTGCAGCGGCACGTCGCCGATCTCGTCGAGAAAAATCGTTCCGCCCTCGGCCAGTTCAAACTTACCCTTCTTCTGCCGAATGGCACTGGTGAAGGCCCCTTTCTCGTGCCCGAATAGCTCGCTCTCGACCAGCTCGCCGGGCAGGGCACCGCAGTTAACCTTCACGAACGCGCCGGCGGCGCGCATGCTGTGGTAGTGAACAGCGCGGGCGACCAGCTCCTTTCCAGTGCCGCTCTCGCCGTAGATGAGTACTGAGGAGTCGGTGCCTGCCACCTTCTTGACCGCAGCCATGATCCCAGTCATCTGCTCCGAACCACCGACGATCTCTCCGAAGTTGTAGCGCTCGCCGATCTCTTCGCGCAGGTATTGATTCTCCTCGTCGAGACGCTGTCTTTCGCGGCGCTCGCGGCGATTTTCCAGCACCCGCTCGATCTTGAGACGAATGGCCTCCCGGGGAAGATCTTTGGTAATGAAGTCGACGGCTCCCAGCTTCATCGCCTGGACCGCGATCTCGATCGTGCCATGCGCCGTGTTGATCACCACGTCGGTGTCCGCCCACTCCGCCTTCACCGCCTTCAGCACCTCCAACCCATCCATCTCGTCCATGCGGTAGTCGCTGATCACCAGGTCGAAAGCGCGTCGACGGAGCTGCTCCAGCCCCTCGCCTCCGCTGTTGGCAGCCACGCCATCGTGTCCCATGCGCTGTACCATCAACGCCAGACCCGAGGCGATGGTATCGTGGTCGTCGATCACGAGGATGCTGCTCATCCCGCCACCTCCGCCAGCCGTTCCTGAACCGGCGCGGCCGGGCCACTGGCCGGCAGAGTGATGGTAAAAGTCGTGCCGCCCGCTCCCGCGCTGGCGCACTCTACCCGCCCGCCGTTCTGCTCCAGTGCCTGCTGTACAATCGCCAGCCCGAGTCCCGACCCTTTCTCCTTGGTGCTGAAGAACGGCTCGAACAGCCGCCGCCGGATTTCCGGGCTGATTCCAGGCCCCGTGTCCCGCACATCGACGGCAACGGCATCGCGCTCGAGCCTGCTGCTTACCACCAGCTGTCCCCCATCCCACATCGCCTGCACAGCGTTCTTCATCAGGTTGAACAGCGCCCGCTTGATCTGCTCGGGATCGCCCACAGCCTCGAGGTCCCCGGGGACATCCAGCCGATAGCTGATCTTTGCCTTCTCCATCTCTGGTGCCAACAGAAAGATGGCGTCGCCCACAAGCAGAGCTATGCGGATCGGCTCCGGGCGCGGAGGCGCGGGACGGGCGAACGACAGGAACTCGGAAATGACCTGATTGAGCTGCCTAACCTCGCCGATGACTTTCTGGATATGCTGCTTGCGGTCGTCGCCGTCGGGCAGGTCGTCGGCAATTAGCCCGGCGTAGATCTCGATGCCACCCAGTGGGTTGCGGATTTCGTGGGCGACGCCACCAAGCATCTGTCGCAGTTGCCGGTCGCGCTCGACCAGCTTGCGCCGCATCTCGTCCATCGCCTCAGCCAGGTAGCCGGTTTCGTCCTGGGTAGTTGCCTCCACCCGCTCCCGGAGGTTGCCCCGTCCGATCTCGCGCGCCGCGCGGACCAGGCGTTGGATCGGCTGCGTGATGGATCGGGCCAGGCCCAGCGCCACGACTACCGTCATCAGGACACCGATGCCGGCAAAAACCACGACCGAGCGCTTGAATATTCCGATGGTGTCCATGAAGGCAGCACCGATGTCTACACCGACTGCCGCCACCACCCGCCCCGAGGCCAGGATCGGCGCGTAACCAGACATGTAGTGCACGCCTGATTCGTCCGTGAAACGCACCGTGTGCGCGGCCTCGCCGGTCCAGACCCGCTGTACTTCCAGGCGATCTCTAAGCTTGAGATGAGGGATCTCCTGACCGATCGAGAAGGCCGGATCGGTATCGAGCAGACTGCGTCCTCGGCGATCGAAGACGTAGATTCGGCGCGCCCCTACCATTGTTCTTGCCGTGTTCAGTTGCGCCATCAGGCGCCGGTGTAATCCACCGCCCTTCGACCCTGGTCTCAGGTACCGGAGGACGTCTCCGCTTGGTCCAGTACTGAGCAGCTGGGCAACCGACAACAACCGCTCGCTCATCTGCTTCTCGAGGCTGCGTTCGGTCAATTCGAACAGGACCCAGCCGCTGCCGCCAACGACGACCATCACGAGGACGACGAAGCTGAGGACCAGCTTGTTGCCGATCCTGCCCCGCGTCCGCACGCGCCGTTCCCGCTCTGTCAGGTCTCTTTCCACGGTGCGCCGCACCCCGCCTAGGAGTCATACCCCGCCGCTCGTGGCTGAATGTACCCAGCAGGCGGAGCACGAACAAGCAGCGAAAATTCCGACAGCTACTTTACTAACAACACCTTACGCTCTGTTTTCCAGGCGTCGGAAACCCTGCCGCTGGCTCCCCCGGCCGAACCTGCGCCCCCTGCGATCCGCGCCACGTAGGTGCCGCTGGCGACCGACCGCCCGGCATCATCCCGAGCATCCCACTGAACTTCGTGTCGGCCGGTCGGTACCAGACCGCTCACCAAGGTGCGCACCAACTGTCCGGCCGCGTCGAAGATCTCCAGTCGCACCGCTGAGGAAACCCCGACGCGATAGGTCAGGGTCGTCGAGCCGTTGAACGGATTCGGATAATTCTGCTCCAGACCCACCTCCGCCGGCAGTCGCGGCCCCGCTTCACCTTCAACTCTGGTTTCAAACTCATCGACCCCGATCCGGTACTGCACGCCTCCGCTGGCGAAGAGCAGGTCCCGGCCCAGGGCAAGGTACCGACCCAGCTCCGGACGCGCGGCGGCAAGGTCGAAGTAGGCCTCGGAGCCGTAGCGGTAGGCAGAGGCCGCCACGTCTTCCTCGAAGGCCGCGTCACGCCAGAAGCCGTCGCGGCGGTAGAACGTTTTCTCGCCGACGTACCGCACCTCCTGCGACTGAACCTCGGTGGTGTTGGCGGCGCCTGCGTAGGAGCTCAGATCCTCCGATGCCGCCACCGCGTCGGCGCCACTCTCGGCCCGGAGCCCGGACTCTTCGACAAGCGGCGCCGGCGGCTCGTCCTCGACGATGAGGAAGGAGGTGTACGGCGTGATGATTCCGTAGCGCTTGCTCAGATAGACGATCTCGTCCACCAGTTCCAGATCCTCGCCGTGCAGTCGGATCTGCCCGAGCAGAAAACCCACCTTGCGGGTCGCCCAGAGGCGAGGTAGCAGATCGAGGCCCGGGCCGTCCAGATCGACCGACCGGGAGTAGCTCACCGTTTCGTCCAGCACCTGCCCGGTCAATTCGACGTCGACGACGCCACCATTCTCGAGGCGCCCGAGCTGCGTAACTTGGCCGCCACGAAAGAGATCCGGCAACCGCTGCGGATAGAAATCGTTGTGGCGCACGCCTGCCAGGGCCAGCTCCAGATCTTCGAGCACCGGGCTGGCAACCTTGATATAAAACGAGGAGACCGCCACCTCGATATCCTCTTCCGGCTCGACATAGGTGGTGGTCCCGCCGTTGTCGGCAGCCAACTGATCCAACAGCAGGGTGTTGACCTCGTTCCCGACGCCGAAGACGAAGACCCGGGTGCCCTCGAGCCGGGCGGCACCGACCTCTTCCAGAATCCGCCCGGTGTATGTCTCACCGATTGTCGGCTTGCCGTCTGTGAGAAAGACGACCATCTCCGCGCGGTCGTCGCCGCGCATCATCGCCAGCGCCGCGATGAGAGCGCCGTGGATATTGGTGCCGCCCAGTGCCTCGATCTCGTCGACGTACGCCAGTGCCTGCTCCCAGCTCTCCTGGTCGATCGCCACCACATCGTCGCGGAAGGACCGGACCGTCGTGCCGTAGTCGACGATATTGAACTCGTCACCCGGATCGAGCTGCCCGATCGCAAACCTCAGTGCCGCACGGGCCTGCTCGATCTTGTCACCCTCCATACTTCCGGACCGGTCGAAAACGAACACCATGCGCTTGGGGATGAGCTGATCGGTGGACGGCACCGCTTCGGGCGCAGCTAGAAGCAGGTAGAAGCCCTCCTCCTCATCCGGCGAGAAGTAGGTCAGCAGGTCGATGCCCACCGGGTCGGACGACAGGGTGTAGTAAAGGACGAAATCACCCTCGGGCACCACCCCTTCCTCGTCGGCGAAGACCGCGAGCACCTCCTGCTCGCCAAGCCGCTCCACCTCGATCGGGTGCGAAGGCGAGAAGACCGCCTTGATCGGCGTCGCCGAGCGGATCCGCACCTGCACGGACACGTCATCGAGCGGCGTGGTCGAGAACGAGCGCGAGTCCAGCGGATATACGTAGCGCACCACGTCCGCGTGGCGCATGAGGACCTGGTCGTAGCCCAGCTCAACCTGCTTGTCGCCCTGCGCCGGAATGGGGAAGATCCGGGCCCGGTAGGCATCCCGTCCCATGTACTCTAGCAAACCCGGATCGATCAGCTGGCGCACGATCTCCTCATATATCTGACGCGCCTCGTCCGCCTCGAGGATCTCGGCCGCCATTGGCTCGCCATCGACCTCCATCGAGAACGCAGAGAAGCTGGCGCCAATGGGAAGCGGAAACAGGTAGGTCCCCTCCATGTCCCAGTCCTGGGGATTGTGGAACAGTTGATCGATCGCCGTATGCGCCACCTGGTCGTCGATCTCCACCTGCACCCGATGGTGCTTGAGCGACAGCGGCTCGAACGGCGGCTCCGGGATGATGATCTGGGCTTGAGTCACGGCCGCGGTGAACAGCACGGCGACCGGGAGCAGAACATGTCGCGCGGCCGCGCCTCGCTTCATCGCCATGGCTATCACCTCGTGCCCAGCCGCGCCTTCAGGTTGCCCCAGCTCGTCGACGCGATGGGAGTCTCGTTGTCGTAGTCCACGCCCTCTTCGCTGGCCGCATCCTTGATCGCGCCGGTGATCAGATCATCGAGATTGGTCGACGTCGAGACCGGCTCGCCGCTCGTATCGCGGCCGCCCTTGTCGGCACCGACGCGGCTTGTAGCATCGACGAAAACTGCCTCTCCGTCGGCCGACCGGACCGCATCGCCGTAGTACGGGGAGGGCAAGCCTTCGGGAATCTCGCCACCCTCCTCCACCACCCAGGTTTCGTCGTCCTTGTAGTAGGTGGTCGTGCGGCCTTCAACCACGACGACGACCTCCTCGCCGTCCTGATCGACGTAGCGCTGCTCGTAGGCCAGCCACTGGAACTGTCCCTCAGTACCCTCGGCCACCTCGCGAAAGATCGCTTCCCCCTCCCGGTCTAGACCGCTCGCGCCGATGGCGTGGATCGCGATCCCGCGGTCGCGGGCAACGGACATTTCCCGCTGGTAGTCGTAGTCGTCCGGATAGTCCAGGTGCGGCGGCGCGTCCGCGATCAGGAAGATCAGGCGCGACACGCTGCCGTCGAGCTCCCAGTTGAGCTCCTGGACGGCTACGTGCAGCCCTTCGTTGAAGCTCTCGGGATAGTCACCGCCACCATCCGCCTCGATCTCGTCCAGGTTTTCGACGATGCGGTCGATGTTGCGCGTGAGCCAATAGGTGCGGGTGACGTACTCGTCGTCGCGATCCCGGTAGGCGACAATGCCGAACCGCACGTCCGGCGCCGGATCGCCGAGGGCGATCTCGGAGATCATCTCGCGTATCTTCTCCTTCACTGCGCCGATCTCGTCACCCATGCTTCCGGTGGCGTCGAGCAGAAAGACCACGTCGAGGCGCGGGCCCTCCTGGGCAGCCGTCCCACTCGCCACAAGTGCAGTTGCTGCAATCAGTAACAGTTTCTTCATACCTCTTCCATCTCCTGTCTGGTTCGCTGCTTCGTACATGATTTCGATCTCTCTGCGGGCTTTCGACAGGCCCCGCGATAGAATGCTCAACCTTCCGAACATCAACGCCGCGATCTCCAGCATCCCACTCCTTCCCCAACCGTCTCTTCGTCCGAGGCAAGAGTTGTGCCACCTAGCGAACGCCTGCCCGAAATGACACCTAAAATTATGAATATATTCGACTTACCAAATAGAATCGCACAACTGAAGAAATCCGGTTGCGCAGTCTATTCTTCAGAATACTGACGTCGCATCATCAGTTTTCTGAAGCGAAGGGGACGGGATGGCGGGCTGCCCGAATGTCAGATCCCGTACAGCTGCTCGGTGTTCTTCGAGAACATGGCCTGGCGCTCGTCTAGGCTGAAGCCACCGGTAATCTCGATGTAGGCATCGACTACCGCATCGAAGCTGCTGAACAACCAGTCCACCGGCCAGTTGGTGGCAAACAGGGAGCGGGCCGGCGAGAAAGTCTCGATGCAGTACAGCACGTACGGCCGGATGCTGTCGACGGTCCAGTCATTGTCGCCCATCCCAAGGCCCGAGATCTTGCAGATCACGTTCTCCGCCTCTGCCACAGTGGCCATCCCTTGGCGCCAATTGGCGAAATACTCCTCCGAGCGCGCCGTCGGAAAGCCAGCATGATCGATGATGATCCGGATGTTGGGAAACCGGCCGGCCAAGTCCCGCAGCTTCTCCATCTCCTGCCACTGCACCGGCATGCTCGAGATCAGGTCGTATTTCTCCAGCAGAGCGAAGCCGCGCTGGAAGTCGGGGGCGATCAGGTAGTCGCCATTTGAAAAATCGCGAATTCCCTTCATCATAGGGTAGGCCACGTGTCTCTCGAGCATGGTCTCGACCGCCGGATCGCGCAGGTCGGCGTGCCCGACAATGGCGTGGGGGAATCCGCTACGGACGGCGGCCTCGGTCAGCCAGGCCGTCTCCGCCACCGGATCCTCTGTGCCTATCGCCGCCTGCACGTGAACCGCCTTGGTCACGTTTGCACTGCGGCTCTCGGCGATGTAGTCCTCCGCCAGGTAGCTACGCTCAGCCAACCGCTGGATCTTTTCGCCCAGAAATGGATGGGGAACACCCGGCTGCCAGTGACCGTAGTGCAGCTCCGGGTGCTGCATGTCGTAGTAGTGGACGTGGGCATCGACGAATTCGAGCTTAGCCATCGGCGCGCTCCTTGCTTTAGGTGACTACCATTTTTTTGATAGAGGCGGTTAACCGGGCGTTGGCGGTTTCGCCAGGCCGCCGAGAGACGACTCCTTCCGCTTCGAACCCCTCGCCGTCCGGCGGCCCTTGCCCGTGGGCTTGCCGTAATTCCACGCTTCCCCGTCCTGGTTTGCTCGCGCGGGCATCGCTTTGTCCAACTGTTCCGCTACCATGCGGCGGACACCGGCGGGGACCGTCTCTTCCCTGATCAGGAGAAAGGTCATGAATGCACTCGAATCGGGGCTCGGGTGGACGTGTGCAACTCGGGCTTCTGAATATAACCGATGAGTCGGGGCCCTTCCACGACCCTCAGCGCCTCTCCAGACCGCATTGACAGCTGCGGCAGAGCCGCCTAGTTTGCGGCTCCCGCACGGCAGGCATTCCGTTGTGAAACTGCGAAACGACTTCGCCCCCCAAGGATGAGACCTGATGCCCACAGTCGACACTGCAAGCCTGGAAGCCGCGGGGGCCGCGATTTTCGTCGGCGCCGGCCTGGCCACGGAGGAGGCCCGCCTCGTCGCCCACTCCCTCATCCTGGCCAACCTAATGGGTCACGACTCCCACGGGGTGATTCGGATTCCCCAGTACCTGGAGCACATAGAGGCGGGCAAAATGGTTCCCGGGCGGCGCAGCGAGATCGTGCGCGAGGCGCCAGCATCGGCCGTCGTGCGCGGTGGCGCAGGTTTCGGCCAAACCCTGTGCCACCAGGCTACCGAGCTGGCAATCGAGAAGGCGAAGACCTGCTCGGTAGCCGCAGTAGAACTCTACGAGTGCGGCCATATCGGGCGACTGGGTGAATACGTAGAGGCAGCGGCGGCGCAGAACATGATCGGCCTGGTAACCTGCAACAACCATGGCGCCGGACTGTGGCAGCCCCCGTTCGGCGGCATCGACCGGCGCATGTCCCCGAACCCGATCGCCGTCGGTGTTCCGACGGGCAAGGATTTTCCGATCGTCGTCGACATGACGACCAGCGTAGTCGCCGAAGGAAAAATCCGAGTCGCGCGGAATCGCGGCGAGGAGATCCCGGAAGGCTGGGCGCTGGACGCCGAGGGCAATCCGACGACCGATGCCACCGGGTTCTACGGTCCGCCACGCGGCGCCATCCTCCCGTTCGGCGGGCAGGCGGCACACAAGGGTTACGCGCTTTCGGTGGTCGTCGACATCCTCTCAGGGGCCCTGGGCGGATCCGGCTGCAGCAGCGACCCCGAAGCGACCGGTGGCCGCAACGGCGTCTTCATCCTCGCCATCGACATCGCCGCCTTCACCGGCCTCGACCACTTCGAGGAGGAAGTCGACGGCTTCATCGATTTCCTCAAGTCGTCGCGGCTGATGCCCGGATTCGACGGCATCAGTCTTCCAGGAGAGATCGAGTTCAGACGCCGGCGAGAGCGGGAACGACAGGGCCTGGAACTCGACGACGAGACCCTGAGGCAGCTCCACGAGGCGGGCAAAGCGGTCGGCGTCGATGTCACGCTCTGACGCGGCCTTTCCTCAGTCGGCCTGTCCACAGTAATCGATCGCGGCCAGAGCGTACACCGCGGCGGCAGCGGCGATCCGATCCGCCGAAATCCACTCAACGTTGGCGTGCGCCGTCTCGTTGGACGGCCCGTAGTACATCGAAGGCACCCCTGTACCCGTGACGTAGAGATTTGCATCACCGACGATGCGCATGCCAATTGCCTCTGTCGCGGTCCCCGTGACCCGGCGATGGGCATCCGCAACCGCCGCAACAACGGCGTCATCCACCGGCGTTTCGAACGGCTCCCGCTCGTGGTCCATCGCCACCTTCAACTCCAGTCCTCCTGCCGTGGCGCAGGGCAGAGCCTGCTGCCGCAGCCGCTCCAGCGCTTCCGGTGCAGTGCATCCCGGCGCCCAGCGATACGTGCCGGTGAGCGCCGAGCGTGGCGGCGTGCGATTGAAGTAGTCGCCGGATTCCGCGATGCCAAGGTCGATCCGCTCCGGGCCTGCCAGCGGGTGACGTCCGCCGGCATCCATCTCCGTCTGCCACGCGACGAGGCGGGTGATCAAATCCCCTAGGTGGCGGATGGGATTCTCCGATATGGCCACGTACTGAGTGTGCTGGCCACCGCGATCGGAGAGCAGCTCAATCGTGAAGACCATCGAGCCCATGCTCATCACCCAGAGCTTGTCGGGCCCCTCGACGAGGATGATACGGTCAGCCGCTACGCGGCCGTCATTGATGTCGGCGATGAGAGCCTTGGGGCCGTCCTTGCCCGCCTCCATCTCCTCGTGACCAACGACGGCAGTCAGGACGACGTCGCCACGCAGGCGCGACCCCGATTCGATTAACGCACGGGCCGCTCCCAGCATCGCGGCCATCCCGCCCTTCATGTCGGTCGCGCCGCGGCCGTAGATGCGGTCCTCCTCCCGCCGACAGGGCCAGGCATCGCCGATGGGAATCGTATCCAGGTGGCCGTTCAGAAGCAACGTCGGCCCGTCGCCCGTGCCCGGAATACGAGCGTACAGGTTGTTGCGGCCCGGTGTCACCTCCCGCACGTCGACCTCCAGGCCAAGATCTCGGAGCTGGCGCTCGAAGTACACGCAGGCTGCTGCCTCGTCCATGGTCACGCTCGGGATCTGGACCATGTCGATGGTCCGTTGCGCTACCCAATCGCGGTCGATCAGATCAACGATAGTCGTGTGGTCCGTCATCGATTCCTCCTTCCCTGGCTGATTGCGCGCACAATGTGTGTCATCGGCGAGAGCGCAGCAAATTGGATTGCCACTCCCAGGGCACACTCATATACTCAAGCCCGCAAACGACGCCCACAGGAAAGGAACGGACATGGAATTCATCTGGACCAAGGAGGGTTTCCCCTTCAGCTCAGCCGTCGTCCACCAGGGCAAGGTGCTCGAGACCGTGCTCACGGGCATTCCGCCCACCGGCGACGCGCCCGTCCCCGGTGGACCCGGGGCTGAAATGCAGGAGATCTTCCGGCAGCTGGACGAGGTTCTGGCCGAGGCCGGCCTCGACAAGACCCATGTCTGCAGCGCCCGGATCTATCTGCACGACGTCCTCCGCGACGTGGCCGAGATGAACGACGCCTACGGCGAGTATTTCGGCTCCCATCCACCCTGCCGGCGTTGTTACGGCGTCACCCTGCAGGCCGGAATGCTGGTGGAAGCCGCCTTCGTCGCCGAGTTCCCGCCGCAGTAGCCACATGCCGGATGCTCACGTCAATGCCCGGCGCTCCCCCACCGCCCAGGTCCCCGGGTGGACCAGGGTGCGACCGCAGGGTTGGTGACAATGTCGCGCGCGATGCAGGCGGAGGCCCGCCGCACCAACCCTGATTTCGTGGTGTACGTGCCCCCCGAGCCGACGCCCGAAATCCCCCAGGTCGAGCAGTACAACATGCACATGAACGTCACTCCGTTAGCGGACGGGGACTTTCTGGCGACCTGGACCCAGGCAGACACGCCGCACGGTCCCGACCAGCGCGTCGTCGTCGCCCGCAGCCACGATCGGGGCGTCACCTGGTCGGAGCCCGAGGTCGTCGACGCCCCCGAGCGCGGGACGGAGAACATCGCCAGCTGGGCCGTCCTGGTAGTCGTACCCGATACCGACCGCGTTTTCTGTCTGTACCACAAGAATGTGGGTATCGTCGATTACGATCGCGGGATGACGGGCGAGCTGGCCTGGCGCTGCTCGGATGACGGCGGTCTGACCTGGGGTCCCCGCCACCAGACCCCCATCGGCCGCGGCGCCCTCGACCACCCGGACGGGACGACCCCCAGCAACTGGGTAACCGCCGGCTGGCAGCTCCCCATCGTCACCGGGAGCGGGAGCGTGTTGTGTCCCATCACCCGTTGGTCCAGCCGCAGCCGTGGCTTCCGCGAGGATTATTCCGAGCAGGAGCACGAGGGCTGGTTCCTGCGCTTCGACAACATCCTGACCGTCGAAGATCCTGCCGACCTGGTGGTCACTACGCTACCGGACGGAGACCACGGGCTGCGGGTCCCGCACCCCGACGCACCCCAGTTCAGTGCGGCGATGGAGCCGGCACTCCAGGCGCTGGCGGACGGCAGGCTATTCTGTCTCCTGCGCACAATGACCGGGACGATCTACTACGCCGTCTCCGCCGACGAGGGCCGTACCTGGAACAAACCGGCCGAGCTGTGCTACGAGCCGGGCGGCGATCCGCTGCTTCATCCCAACGCCCCGATCGGCATGGGACGGTTGGAAGACGGGCGTTTCGCCGTTCTCTTCCACGACAACGACGGCACCGCCAACGGCGGCAGCGGACCGGCAGACAGCCGCGGGCGACGACCGGTCTTCCTGACCATCGGCGAGGAGATCGACAACCCGGGAGAACAACCGCTCGCTTTCTCGACGCCGGTCGAGCTCTATGACAACGGCGGGCCATCCAGACCTTATTCCGGGCTATTGGCCCCCTACGGCACCTTCTTCGTCTTCGCGGGAAAGAGCTACTGGTTCTATCCGGACGCGATCCGCTTCATGGTGGGGCGGATCATACCGGACTCGCTATTGACCTGAGCACTGTGGCTCGCAGGCACCGACGCCGATGGCAGCAGGCCCCGGCATCTGCTTCGCGCAGGCGACAGCAGCGCACGTAGGTGACCTGCTCCTCGGTCACGTAGAAGGCAGCGACGATGACCCCGTCGGAGAGCTGAGTTACCGACGGGGTACCGAAGGTGAAGAAGTGGTAGGACTCGAGCAGGTTCTGCTCCAGGTCGCGGCGCCTGGCCAGCACCGGCGCACCGCGCACCAGTGCCGGCTCGAGGCCCCACAGCTCGAGGTGATCCGCTTCGTCGAACCGGGCGCCGTCGTCATCCGACAGCAGGGCGCGCACGCCGAACGGGTCGCGGCGATGATTGGTCACCGCCACGACCCGGCCGCTGCGCAGGGCAGCGACAGACGTGACCTGCCCCCAGAAACCGCCGTCGTGAGGATCCGTCCAGGTCTGCCCACGGTCGCTGGACCAGGACAGGTGCACGTTGAGGCCCACGTCCCGCGCCATGTCGTGGGTCCAGTAGACGGCCAACAACCGGTCATCCGGCAGACGGCAGATGCGCAGGTCGAAGAAATAGGTCCCATCAGCCCTCGGGCCATGCGCCAGCCGCCACGGCGACCAGGTCATGCCGTTGTCGGCTGAAGTGCTCACCAGTGCGGCCCAGTCGGGCATGATCCCGTCCGGTTCGTCGCTCGTTTCGTTGCCCCACTCTGAAGCACCGACGAGCGTCCCATCGCCTAGCGTGGCCAGATTCCCTCCCACACCGATCGATTCGTAGGGCGCAGTGTCAACCTGCTCCGGCCCGGACCAGGTCAGGCCACCGTCGCTGGAGCGCCACGTCAGCTGACCCGATTCCCCCTGGCCCCCTGCCGGGTAGGCAGCCCAGGCAATGACGTCACCGTCGGCCGGCAGCCCGAAACCGCCGGGATTCCGCATGCCGGGAGGGACGTTGGCCGGATCCGGCAGCGCGCCGGTCGGCTCCCAGCTCATCCCGCCGTCGGTGGAGCGGTGCACCTTGACGACGCCGTCGTCACTCTCCCGCGCCGTCCCATGCCGGCACATGCAGAGCAGGGTATCGTCAGGTAGAGCCCGCACTGCGGGAAAGGCGACGTACTCGCTGACCCGATTCGGGTGGGGATTGCGGTATACGGTGTGGTGTCCGAGCACCTCTAACTTGGCCATCGAATGATCCCCTTCAGATGTAGCGCTTCGCGAATTCCGCCACCGCTGCCCTCACCGTCGTCAGCGCCAGCTTGACGCGGTGATCGAAGGAGCCGTACATGCCCATCTCCGTGCCGAAGGCCAGGCCATACTCGCACGAGATGAAGTCAGCCAGGTTGAATCCCTCACCCCGAATGGAGGCGTCAAGCCAGTAGACACCGGTCTCGGTCTTGCGGAACCAGGTGTCCGCGAGGGTGGCGCCCGTCCTGCCGGTCACCGTCGACAGGCCGATCACGTCCTCATCTACGGCCAGGGTAGCGCCGGCCGCCTCGACGGCCCCGATCGTCGCCGTCGCGACGCGGTGCTCCCACGCCTCGTTCTCCGGATCGGCCTGATGACGCGCCGACAGCCAGTAGCGATCGTCCATGAACTGCGACTCATGCAGGTCGAAGCCGATGCCGGGACGGATCTCGGCGAGCAGACTTCGGACGCAGCGCGCCTCGACCGGGGCCCAGGCGGTGTCGTGGAAGCGGTTGAGATGCAGGATCTCCCCCGCCGGACTGACGACCAGCGTGTAGGCCCGGCCGAAATCGCCGGTGCCCTCAACTCCTTCCTGACCAGGCGTCATGTAGATCCGGCGCCCCCTGAGCGGGATGACCCGTTCGGACTCCTCGCGCTCGAGCTGCTGCAGGCGGCGGTAGGCTCTGAACTGGGCGCAGAGACCGTCGGCAGTTGGACGGCTTAGGACGTACCCGTAATCGCCGATGAGGACCAGCAGAATATCTCTCTCCTCGAAGAGGATCTCGCCCTCGGCCCTGAGGATCTCCTCGACTGCATCGAAGGACTGGATCGGGCCAGGCTCAGCGCCCAGGCCCTGCTGCAGGGCGTGGGCGTAGCCGCCCATGCCGATCGGATCGCGGCAGGGCAGCACTACCACCCTGTGGTCGGTCTGCAACTGGCCGATCAATTCGACCGCGGCCGTGACGCCCGCCTGCTCGGTGGAATGGCTGCCAGCGGAGATGAAGACCGCCGGGAGTTTGTCGCCGCCGCACTCGACAGCGACGAGCGGAGATCCGTCCGGAGTATGACCGAGGCGCCGGACAGATCGGCCCAGACTCTCGACCCGCTCCAACAGGTCGTCGTAAGATTCGAAGGGTGACATGGGAATTTGTCCTTGGTGAGAATTTTGGCGGTGTTGCGGGAAACGGGCCGCCCACCCCGCGTCGCGCCGCTGGAGCCAGCGTTCAGTAGGTGGCGCGGCCGCCGGACATGTCGAACGTGAAACCGGTGTTGAAGCTAGCCTCGGGCGAGACGATCCATGCGGCGGTAGCCGCGATCTCCTCGGGGGTGCCGAACCGCTTCATCGGGATGCGGTCGCTCATGTACTTGACCGCCTCCGGATCGGCGTCCTCCAGCATCGGCGTCCAGATCGCCGCCGGGGCCAGAGCATTGACAGTAATGCCGGTCTCGGCGTACTCCTTGCCGACGGTCTTGGCCAGCCCGATCACGCCGGCCTTGGAAGTCGAATAGGGCACCATTCCGGCGTTGCCCTCCTTGCCCGCGATGGACGCTACGAGCAGCACGCGCCCGTAGTCTCGTTTCTCCATCATCGCCACGGCGTGTTTGGTCATCAGGAAGCTGCCGCGCAGGTTGACTGCCAGGGTGGCGTCAAAGGCATCGGCATCGACCTCGGTGACCTTGCCGGAAACCGGCCCCAGAATGCCGGCACAGTTGACCATGATGTCGAGCCGCCCGTGCCGCCCTCCCACGTCGGCGATGCCCTGAACCACCGAAGCCTCGCTGGTCACGTCGACTGCCGCCGCCTTCAGATCCCGGCCGGCCGCGCGCCCCTCCGCCACGACCTGCTCCGCCCGCTCCATGTCGAGGTCGAAGATCACGACGGTCGCCCCCTCGCTGGCCAGCCGCCGGGTGATGCTCAAACCAAGCCCGCCAACACCACCTGTGACGACAGCCACCTGCTCCCCGAACCGCATCGTCTGACTAAAGCGTCGTCCAGCCGCCGTCCACCATCAGCGCATGGCCGGTCACGTATTCGGAAGCGTCGGAGGCCAGGTAGACCACGGCCCCCTTGATGTCCTCGTTCTCCAGCATGCGCCCGACCGGGCAACGCCTGGTATAGGTCTCGATGAACGGCTCCGGCTGTCCGGCCAGGTATCCGCCAGGACAGATGCAGTTGGCACGCACCCCCTTCTTGCCGTAGTAGTTGGCCAGGTAGCGAGTGAAGTTGATCATCCCGGCCTTCACGAAATTGTAGTCCGGCGGCTGCTTCATGTCGGTCCCCTCGTAGAGTGTGGGGTCATTGCCGACGACGCCGTAAATGCTGGAAATGTTTATGATGCTGCCCCATCCCGCCTCCACCATACCGGGCATGAAACCCTGACACATGGCGAACAGGCCGACCATGTTGGCCTGGGCACTGTTCTGCCAGGTTTCGACCGACTGCTCCGCGAAGCTGCCACCGCCGCTGACTACCGAGCTGTTGACCAGGATGTCCAGGTGCCCGAACTGCTCGGTTACGGCAGCCTGTAGCGCGGCGATCGACTCGGGCTCGCCGATGTCGACCTGCATGGCGTGAACCTCGTGGCCCTGGCGCCGCATGCTGTCGGCGTATTCCTCGTTGCGGTCGCGCGAGCGCGAAGCCGTGATCAGCCTGGCCCCGGCCTCAGCCAGCGCCTCCGACACGCTGCTGCCGAACTGCGGACCGGCCCCGCCGGTCACCAGTGCCAGTTTGCCGTCGAGTGAGAACCTGTCGAGTACTCCCATTGTTACTCCCCTGGCTGACTACGTTTCGAGGTCCGTGCCTATATCCTTCTCGAGGGCGGCCCGGTGGATCAAGGCCGCCACCGCCACGTCGGCCAGCGCCAGCCCTAGATTGATGCTGATGATGCGCTCCTGATCCGACTCGCGGCCCGGCTTGCGGCCCGCCACGACCTCACCCAGATCGGCGCAGGGCATCGGCGTGGCCTGGAAGTAACCGTCATCCCGATAGTATCGCAACTGGTCGGCGTCGTCGGTGCAGAGCTTGTCCGCCTCCGCCAGGGCATCGCCCTGCCAGTAGGAATCGAAATCAAGAGGACAGGCGAAGCTGCCGGGCTCGAGCCAACCCGCGGCGATAGCCGGGCTCGGCTTCTTCAGGATCGGACCGCTAGTGACGACGATGTCCATCTCCGCCACCGCGGCTTGCGGCTCGTCCACCACGGCGACCTCCAGGCCCAGTGTCGCGCCCATATCGTGCGCATAGGACCGGGCAGCGTCCGCGTCGACGTCGAACGCCCGCACCGTCTCGAGCTCGAACTGCTCCGCGAGAGCGGTCAGGTTACTCCGTCCCTGAACCCCGCAGGCCAGGATGCCGACGCGGCTGCTCGAAGCCCGTGCCAGGTATTTGGCAGCCACCGCCGTTGCCGCGCCGGTGCGCATCGCCGTGAGCCAGGTCGCGTCCATGACGGCAATGGGGATGCCCGTGTCGTCGTCGTTGAGGATCATCAGTCCCGAGATGTACGGCAGGCCCCGCGCCTGGTTGGCCGGATAGCCGGAGATCCACTTCATGCCGGCCGCGCCCGCGCCAGGTAGGTAAGCCGGCATGGCATGGATGAAGGCGTCCGGCCGGGTGTGAATGCCTGGTTTCGGCGGCATCTCGACGCGGCCGTGCCCCTTGTCTCGGAACATCGCCTCGACTGCCTCGATCATCTCGGCCATGGAGATCCCGGTCTCCTCCACCTGCTGTCTCGACAAATAACGCATCAAGCTCCTCTTCGTCCTAGTTGCGGTTGTCGTCGTCTACTGCCTCACGAGTATCTGCGGCATCAGCCTCGACGCTTCGGAGACCTCCCAGAGCCATTGGATCTTCCGGCGCGCCCACGCCAAGTTCTCGCCTCGATCGTGGACCGCCTCCATCAGCACCTGTTCCAGGTCGCAGATAGCTTAGGCGAGCGTCGTTAGCAGGAGGCCCGTCTCGTCGGTCGAAGCCGCCCTTCCCCCCTGCCTGCGGATGACGCCGACAAAGGCGCACGGCTTCGCCTAGATGCTCTGTGTATTGTCTCAGTCAGGTTCGCGCCGGGCGACCAGGCCGCGCCGATCCATGGTCAGTGCCGTGCAGCGAGCCTCGATCCCATGTCCTCTCCAGGTCTCGACCATGCGAGCGCCGACACGGGCGACGTCCGGGTGGGCGGCCAGGGCCAGAACCGTCGGTCCTGCGCCGCTGAGTGCAGCCCCCACCGAGCCGGCTGCCATCGCCGCCTCCAGCACCTGCGTCAGTCCCGGAACCAGCCGCTCCCGGTAAGGCTGGTGGAGCAGGTCACGCATCGCGTAGCCGAGCAACTCCAGCCGGCCACTGGCCATGGCCGCTGCCAGCATACCGACCCGTGACTGGTTGAAGACCGCGTCCCGGTGATCCACCATTGTGGGGAGGACCGCGCGTGCCGTCAGGGTCGGCAGCTCAAAGTTCGGGATGGCAACCTGGGCTGCCAGTCCTGCGGGCGGGTCGAGGCGCAGGTGGCGAACTTCTCGGTCTGCGGCAATCACCGTGAAGCCCCCCAGCACGCAGGGCACCACGTTATCGGCGTGTCCTTCCCGCTCGCTGCCCCACTCGATCAGCTGCGCCGCAGACAGGTCGCCGCCACCGAGCAACACCCCCGCGGCCAACCCGGCAAGGTATGCGGCCGCACTGCTTCCAAGTCCTGCAGCCAGCGGGATGCCGTTGGCCGACTCGATGCAAAGACGGCGCGGGCGATACCCGAATCGCTCGCAGCCGTCGAGGATCCCCTGAAATACCAGGTTCTGCCCCCCCGACGGAAGTTGGTGAGCACCCTCACCGAGCGCCCGCAACTCGAACCCTTCGCCATCCACCTCGTGGATGGCGACCCGGAGATACAGCCCCAGCGCCATGCCCAGGCAGTCGAAACCCGGCCCGAGGTTTGCGGAGGTAGCCGGCACCGACACCACGACTCTCACTACTTATCCCTCATCCGCGCCAGCAGCCCGCGGCGATAGGCTTCACTGCCCAGATGATCGAGGCGGTCCAGTTCAGAATCGGTCAGGAAAACCGGATCGCCGACCTGCAGCGCCACCTGCTGAATCACGGCCTGCTCCTCGATCGCCAGGGTGCGGAAGTACGCCTCCTTGATCGTCTCGCCCACGGTGATCGCTCCGTGGTTGCGCAGGATGATGCCGTAACAGTCGGAGGCCCGCGCGACGGCGGCGACGGCGGCGGCTAATTCGGGGGTGGTGACCGTCACGTAGGCCAGGTGGGGCACGTTGCGGCCCAGATACACATAATAATCAGCGTACATCGGCCGGAGGTCGTGACCGGCCGCCGTGAGTCCGATCGCGGTCGGCGGGTGGGTATGGAGGACTGCCTCGAGCTCTGGTCGGGCTCTGTAGATGGCCAGGTGCATGAGGACCTCCGAGGACGGTCTGTTTTCACCCGCCTCTATCTCCCCGGTGGCGATCGACACGCGGACGTAGTCTGCCGGGGTCGCTTCCCCAAGGGAATACCCGCTTGGAGAGATCAACATGCATTCGCCATCGCGGGCGCTGACGTTGCCGCCGGCGCCACGAGCAAGCCCGTCACCAATCAACCGGCCGGCCGTCTCCACCAGCATATCGGCGATGTCACTCATACAGGGAACTTCCCTCCAGCCCCTAATCGCCGTCGCGGGCGACCGAACGGGCACGGTAAAGCTCCAGCAGCGCGGCTCCATGCGTGCCAAGAGCGACCCCGAATGCATCCACGATGCGATCGAGCGCTGCCGCTCCCGCTCCCTCGAAACGGCAAGTGATCGCCTCCTCGGTGACCGATTTCCTGATCAGGCCCCAGCCATCGGCAAAATCGATGCGGACACCATCCACGAACAACTGTGGATGGGAGCTGAAGCTGTCCCGGACGGCGACGATCACGCGGTCCTGCTCATCGCCGCGGATGGGCAACCTCAGATCCGGTGTCGTGAAAACCGGGGGACAAGCCAACCGCAGATCACGCAACGTGCGCTGCTCAGCAGCTAGGAAATCTAGCAATCGGCAGGCAGTGAACAATCCATCGTCGCCGCCCTGCAGCTCGCGGTAAAAATAGTGGCCGCTCAACTCAGCTCCAAAGCGCGCACCGGCTTCGAGCATGCGGGCGCGAATGAAGGCGTGGCCGCTGCGTTCGACGACCGGTCGAGCACCTAGTCGGCCTGCCGTGTGCAGCACCAGATCCGACATCTTGACGTCGTGGACCGTCGTCTGGCCGGGCAATTCGCTCGCAAAGCTGTGCAGCAGCACCCAAGTCACCTGCTCGGCGGTGAGCACTGTGCCGCCGCCGTCGCAGCAAGCGACACGGTCCCCATCACCGTCGAAGGCGATCCCCAGGTCGGCGCTCAAGTCACGCACAGTCGCCGACAGGCCTTCGAGATGTTCGGGCGCGGCGCAATCCGGATCCCGCTCCGGAAAGTTGCCGTCGGCGTGGTCGTGAATCAGGTGGAAGCGGGTAGAGGGAAATAGTCGGCTCAGCAGCGGTCCGCAGCGCCCTGCCCAGCAGCCGTTTCCCGGATCGATTACAACGTTATCGGGTGACGGGCCTGAGCCCGCCGTCCCGCGTCCGGCAAGCCAGTCCAGGTAGGAACCGGCGACATCGGCAGGCTCCCGCGACCCGGCCTGACGGTCGGCAGCCGCTTCCTCAAACGGCGGTTCTATCACCTCACCCGCGGCGCGCAGCATCGCAACCTGACGACCATTCGGAGGTTGCCCGTTCAACGACCACTTCAGACCGTTGACTCCTGTCGGACTATGGGAGGCCGTCACCGTAGCGCAACCAGCAGCCTGCAGATGCCGCTGCGCGAAGTAGACCATCGGCGTGGGCAAGGTGCCGAGCTCCAGAACACGGATACCGGCCGCGACCAACCCCCGCAACAGGGATTCGCGAAACGGCGGCGTGCTGTTACGCACATCGCCGCCGACAACGAACCGGGCACCAGCCGGAACCAGGTTGCCCAGTGTCTCCCCCCAGGCGCGGTATCTCTCCGCCGACAACTCGGTCGCGGCATCTCCGCGAATGTCGCAGGCCTTGTAGATACTCACGCGTAGCCTCGGCTGGCCAAGGCGCGGACGAACCGGTGGTAGAGGGCATCATAACCGTCAGCGGCGGCAGGATTCGGGACGAAGCTGCGTTCGATCCTCACCATGGCATCGACGGCGCCCTGGAGATCCGCGAACGCCGTCCCGGCGGCGGCCAGGATGGCTGCCCCGAAGGCGGCTTCTGGATGGCATGGCCGGTGATACACTCTACCGGCTGCATCCGCTCGGCACTGTACCCAGATGTCGCTGCGACTGCCACCGCCTGTGGTGTAGACCTGTCCCGCGGCGCTGCCGGCGACCGCGTCCAGGGTCGCGTAACCGTGTCGCTCTAGCAGGGCCGTTCCCTGCAGCCCGGCGGCAAACCTCTCCCCGTCGCTGCCTGCCGCGGGTCCGAAGCCCCGTGCGGACTCGACCCGGAACGGGAAGCGCTCGCCCGTCCCGATCAGCGGATAGGTGATATCGTCCGAGGGCAGCAGATCGGCCGCCGCCGCGTCGAGAACAGCCGGATCGGCACCGGGGAACCACTCGGCGATCCAGCGCCCACCGGTGTTGCTCGCCGCACCGGGCAGCCATCTGCCGCCGGGGAGCTTGTGGCTGTACACCAGACCGTCCCGGCTCTTGACCAGGCGGTCGCTGAGCGTCTTGAAGATCAGCGTCGTGCCGAGGGTGGTGTTGTAATCGCCCGGTCTCTTCAGGCCCGCCGCTAGCGCTCCCGCAGTACCGTCTGTGGCGCCGCTGACCACGACGGTGCCGGCGGCGAGTCCGGTTGCGCGCGCGGCCTCCCGGCTCACTTCACCAAGTACCGTTGCGGGAGGCACGATTTCGGGAAGGCGCTGCTCGACCCCGGCATAGCTTCCCAGCCAGGCGGGCCAGCACTCATCCACCAGGTCGTATCCGGTCTTGAGGGCGTTGCTGTAATCGCTGACTCCGGGGACGCCAGTCAGGCGCCAGTTGATGAAATCGGCCTGGTGGGCGAAGTAGCGAGTGCGGCTGAAGACGGCCGGCTCCCGCTCCCGAATCCAGAGTATCTTGGCGAGGGCGAAGGAGGAGGCGAACCGGTAGCCGACCTCGTCGCAGAAGGATCCGGCGGTCTCGTTGAGTGTTGCTGCCTCGGCCTCCGCCCTTCCATCGTTGTACATGAGGGCCGGGCGCAGCGGCCTACCTTCCCGGTCGAGACAGGCCACAGTGCCGGAGGTGCCGTCAACGGCGAGGGCGCGAATGCTGGACGCGGTCCGGCCCACAGCGCTCAGTTCGACCCGCAGCCTAGCGGTTGCCGCCGCGAGCCCGTTCCACCATACCTCCGGCTGCTGCTCGTGCCTCGTGGGCTGGCCAGCCTCCGCCGGCAGGGACGCTCTACCGACCGCAGCCACCTCGCCCTGCTGGTTCACCGCCACCATGCGAACGCCGCCAGTCCCGAGATCGACGCCGAGGAACAGCTCGTCCACTGCAGCCACGGACTATCCTACCAGTAGGTCATGGCATCGCGAAACAGGGCCGCCAGCTCCTCCTCGCCCGCCGGTCGCGGCGAGAGCTTGGTAACCCGATGCTGGGGCAGCGTTCCCTTCACCAGATCCGGGATGTGGTCCTCGGAATACCCTAGGGCGCTCAAACCGTTGGGCATGCCCAGCAGCTGCATGATGGAGATGATCTGGTTGGCCAGCACATCGCCTGGCTCGAGTCCGGCCTCGTTGCCGATGTCCGCCCCGAGGACCTCGGCAGCCGATAGATGGCGCTCCGGAGAGGAGGGGCCGGTGAAGCGGAATACCGCCGGCGCATTGACGATGACCGAGATGCCGTGTGGAACCATCGGGTGGTCCACCGCGTAGCCGGGCGGCATGTATTCCTCCACCATGCCCGCGACCGGATAGGACATGCCGTGCGGCAGGTGAACGCCGGCATTACCGAACCCCATTCCGGCGAACGAGGAGGCCAGGATCATCTGCGCCCGCGCCTCGTCGTCGCCAGGGTCGCTTACCGCACGGGGAAGGTAGTCGGACAACATGCGCAGCGCCTCCAGAGCCCAGAGATCGCTGATCGGGTTGGAGCCCTGGTAAGAGGGCCGCATGATCGGGCGCTCCGGCAGCGGGCGCTCATCGAACGGCATCGCCGTGAAAGACTCTAGGGCGTGGCTGAGAACGTCCAGACCCGTCGATGCGGCCACCGCCGGCGGCATCGACCGGGTGTTCTCGGGATCGACCAGGCCCAGTGTCGGCTTCAGGTTGCGGTGGGCTATCCCGGTCTTCGCCCGCATCTCCACCAGGTCGAAGATCGCCACGCTGGTCGTCTCGCTGCCGGTGCCTGCCGTGGTCGGTATGGCGATCAGGGTCTTGAGCGGCCCCGGGATTGGCAGCCCCCTGCCGACGGGCGCGTTGACGTAGTCCAGGAAATCGGCCGGATAGGTCGTGTAGAGATTCGCCGCCTTGGCGGTATCGATAGTCGACCCGCCGCCGACGGCCACGAAGCCGTCGAACCCACCCTCCGAGGCGAACTCGATCGCCTCGAGAAAGGAAGCGTCGGTCGGTTCCACCACGACGCGCTCGAAGGTTTCGTGTTCAACGTTGTGGGCCTCCAGCGACTCGAGCGTCGTGGTCACGGGCAACAGCTGGCGCAGCGCGGGATCGAAGAGCACCATCACCCTCTTCACCCGGCGATCGACCAGGTCCATGCCCACCTCGCGCGTCACCCCCGGCCCAAACCGGATGTTTGACGCGGTCATCTCGAAGGCGATGTCTTTTTCCATCTGGATCTCCCCGCCGCCCGCGCTCACCAGCCCTGGACGCGAACGTAATTGTCATCCCAGCGGGACAGTACCGTCTTCTGGCGCGTGTAGAAGAGAACGCCCTCCGTCCCCTGGACATGCAGATCGCCGTAAAACGATCGATCCCACCCCGAGAACGAGAACAGCGCCATCGGGGCCGGCACACCGAGATTGATGCCGATCATGCCGCACTCAGCCTCCAGCGCAAACTGGCGCGCGGCGCTGCCGCTCGAGGTGAAGATCGTGCCCGCGTTGCCGTAGGGAATGCGGTTGATCCACTCGATGGCTTCGGCCAGAGTCCGCGGGTGCATCACCGACAGGACGGGGCCGAACAGTTCCTCGCCGTAGGTGGGGTGATCCGGAGTCACCTCGTCGAACAGTGTAGGTGCGACGAAGAAGCCCCGCTCGTGGGGCTGCTCCCTGCCATCGCGCACGACCTTCGTTCCGGTCCTGGCGCTTTCGTCGATGCGCTCGAAGAGCCGGCTTTGGGCACCTCCGTCGATCACTGGCCCCATACCGGCATCGGCATTGGCCAGCGTATCGTCAACGACGAGATCGTCCATCGCCGCTACCACCTGGTCGCGCAGGTCGTGCGTGGCCCCGCCGATGCCCATCAGCAGCGACCCTGCCATGCAACGCTGCCCGGCACACCCGAACGCCGATCCCATGATCGCCCGAATGGTCGGATCCGGAGCCGCGTCCGGCAGCGCCAACAGCACGTTCTTGGCCCCCCCGGCCGACTGCACCCGCTTGCCGTTAGCACAGCCGGTCTCGTAAACGTACTTGGCCACCGGCGAGGATCCGACAAAGCTGATCGCTGTGATTCCCGGATGGGTGCACAGCGCCGCGACCACATCCCTGCCTCCGTGCACGATGTTGAATACGCCCTCGGGAAGACCGGCTTCACCCAGCAGCTCGCCGAGCCGATTGGCCGTCAGGGGCACCTTCTCGCTCGGCTTCAGGATGAAGGCGTTGCCACAGGCCAGCGCGATCGGGAACATCCACATCGGCACCATCGCTGGGAAGTTGAACGGAGTGATACCGGCACAGACCCCGATCGGCTCGCGCATGGTGACTCCGTCGACGCCGTCGGCGACCCGCGGCAGGCTCTCCCCTTTAGCCAGCTGGCCGATGGCGCAGGCCAGCTCCACCACCTCGAGTCCGCGCCGCACGTCGCCGCGCGCTTCCTCCAGAGTCTTGCCGTTCTCGCGCACGATCGTCTGACTGAGCTCCTCGTAGTGCTGCTCCAGCAGCTCGCGATAGCGGAACATCACGCCCGCCCGCTTGGTCGGCGGCGTCTTGGACCAGGAGGCATAAGCGACAGTCGACGCCTGCACCGCCGCATCCACTTCGCGAGCCCCGCACATCGGCGTGCGAAAAATCACCTCGCCGACCGACGGATTGTGTACGGGAGTGAATTCCTCTACCGCCGGCTCGCTCCACACGCCGGCGGTCAGAATGGGTACTATCGGTTGCCCCATTTAGCCCGATCCTTACGATGTCCTGGAAGTGGTGGTAGTAAACAAGCCCCCCTCCGACGTGTCAAGTTCGCCATCTGCCCTGTTGCCTACCGACCGGCCACGCCTTTTCTTACCCCCGCACATCGCCTGCACCCCTCCCTCCTGTGAACACCATGCTCAACCACGCAGCGGCCGCCAGTCACGTCGTGGCGGCCAGCGAAGTCCGAGCCTTCGCGACCCGGATCCTGGAGCGGGCCGGCTATTCCCCGACAGAGGCAGCAGACGGCGCCTACGCGCTCACCTGGGCCAGTCTCCGGGGCATCGACACTCACGGCATTCGCAACTTAAAGAGGTATTACATAGATGGCATTGACGAAGGCATCATCGTGCCCAATGCCCGATTCACGATCGACTCCGAAACTCCTCTTGCGGCCCGCGCCGACGGCGCCTCAGGCCTAGGTCTGGCCGCGGCGTGCTGGGGCATGCGGCTGGCGATCGACAAGGCGGCGAAGACCGGCATGGGGTTCGTGGCCATGCGCAATTCCAATCACATCGGCGCCGCCAGCTGTTACGCCCACATGGCCATCGAGCACGACATGATCGGTCTGGCGATGACCGGCTATTTCTTCGCCAACGGCAACCCGGTCGGCATGCCGCCCACGTTCGGGCTGACACCGCTGCTGAGCACCAACCCGATCGCGGTCGCCGCGCCCGGCGGAGAGCAGTTTCCTTTCGTCCTGGACATGTCCACCTCGACCGTGCCCTATAACAGGGTGGAATTGTACGGCGAGCTCGGTGAGCCGCTTAGCCGGGGCTGGGCCCGAGACGACAGTGGCGACGACACCGTCGATCCCAAGCGCGCCACGCTGTTATGGCCGTTGGGAGGGGAGGGAGGTGGCCACAAGGGCTACGGCCTGGCGATGCTCGTGCACATTCTCACCGGGGTACTCTCCGGTGGATGGTGGCACAACCCCGAGAGGGAACGGACACATGGTCATCCACCCGATGATCCTGCCAGCTACGCCCAGCAAGGTCAGAGTAACTTCTTCGGTGCCATTCGCCTCGATCAATTCGGCCCGGTCGACGAGTTCAAGCGGGGCATGGACGAGACCATTCGCGCCGTCCACCGGTCCGCCGTCGAGCCCGGGCGCGACGGCGTCTACGTCGCGGGCGAGCTGGAACGGGCAACCGAGCAGCGGCGGCGCCGCGATGGCATCCCGGTGACGACTGAGCTGGCGGTAGAACTAGCCGAAGTCGGGCGACTCTACGAGGTGCCCCTGGAGATCCAGCCAGCGCCATCCTCGTAGCACCCCGGTCCCACCAAGTGGGACACGGCCGTCCCACCCATCCAATAGAGCATATCGCCCCACCGGTCAATCCACGCCGCCCCCCCAACGCACCCGGAGGGCACAGCATCGAGCCGTAGGGACCCGCCGGAGCGGCAGCTACTGCACGGTCTGCGCGAAAACGTTTACCTGAACGAGATCCATAGAAAGCTGAGTGGCCTGAACGGATATTTCGAGAGCCTGGACACGGTCGTCGTTGCCCGCGCTCACCCGGGAGGCAGCACGCCAAGGAGCCCCTGGCTCATCCAGGCTGAAGGTAGGGCCTCAGTTGGGGCCGTGATGTCGCTTGGCCGACCAGATCGTATTGTAGAGAAGCATAGTGATGGTCATCGGCCCAACGCCGCCCGGCACCGGAGTGATCGCTCCCGCCACCTGGCTCGCAGCTTCGAAGTCGACGTCCCCTACCATGCGCCGGCCGCTCTTCCTGGTCGGATCCGGGATGAAGTTGATCCCGACGTCGATCACCGTAGCCCCGTCCCTGATCATATCGGCACCGATCATCTGCGCATGACCTGCTGCAACGATGACTATGTCGCCGCTGCGGGTGTGGGCGGCAAGGGCGGCCGTTCCCGAGTGACAAAGGGTAACAGTGGCGTTGGCGTCCTCCGCCTTCTGCAGCAGGATATTGGCCACTGGACGGCCCACCAGCGTGCTGCGACCGACCACCACCACGTGTTGCCCGGCGATCGGTATCCCGCTGCGCAGCAGGATCTGCTGGACTCCATGTGGCGTGCAGGGCAGGAAACCTTCCTCCTGGCGCAGAAGCTTGCCCAGGTTCAAAGGGTGCAGTCCGTCCACGTCTTTCCCGGGAGCGATCGCATTCAGCACCTGGCTTTCGTCCTGATCTGGAAGAGGCAGCTGCACCAGGATGCCGTGAATGGCCGGATCGGCGTTGAGCCTTTCCACCTCCTCGAGGACCTCGTCCAGCGTTGCTGAAGCCTCGAGATTCCGCTGGACGGAGTGGATTCCCACGTCGCGACAGGCTTTGCCCTTGTTGCGAACGTACGATTGCGAGGCGGGATCATCACCGACCAGCACGACCGCCAATCCGGGCGTGATTTGCCGTTGCTCCCGCAACTCCTCCACCTCACTGCGCAATTCCTCCCGCATGGCAGCGGCGATTTCGTTGCCGTCGAGGATCCTGGCGCTCATCCGGTCCTATCCCCGCGCTTCGATGCGTTCCTTGCCGACGACCGGACGCAGAATCTCCGGGACGGCGACCGCACCATCCGACTGCTGATAGTTGTCGATAATCGAGATCAGCATGCGACCCATCGCACAGCCGGTATCATTCACGGTGTGACAGAACTTAGGTCCGCCCGTGCCCCCTTTGTAGCGGATGTTCAGCCGGCGCGCCTGGTAGTCGGTCGTGTTGGTGTCGGTCATCACCTCCATGTACTCGCGCGACCCCGACAGCCATACCTCCATGTCCCGCTGCCGGTGACTGGCCAGGTACCCGGCATCGCCGGTGCATTTCTCGACGACGCGGTAGGGCAGCTCGAGGGACTGGAGCAGCCACTCGTTGATGTCGGAGAACTCCTGGTAGACCTCCTCAGACTGGTCTGCCGCACACACCGCGTTCATCTCGATCTTGTCGAACTGGTGCACCCGTTTGATGCCCTTCACATCCTTCCCCCAGGAGCCGGCCTCCGAGCGGAAACAGGAGGTGGCCGCGAAGATCTTCACCGGCAGATCCTCCTCCTTCAGCGTGCGATCCATGAAGAAGCTGAAATTGGTTGGCTCCGAGCTGCCGACGAGAAAGAGCTCGGCCCCTTCCTCGACATTCTCCTTGGTAATGGCGTAGACCTGGTCGCGACCTTCGGGGAAGTGGGAGGTGCCGTACAGGGTGCGCTCGCGCACCAGGAGCGGAGGTATCATCATCTCGTAGCCGCGCCGCAGCAACTCGCCGGTGAGCAGCTGGTGCAGCGCCATCTGGAGCAGTGCCAGATCGCCGAGGATGTAAGCGAATCGCGAACCGGACACCTTGGCCGCCTGCAGCGTGTCAACCCCCAGAGTAAGCGCCAGGTCGGCATGATGTGCTGGCTCGAAATCGCACGTGCTGGCGTGGACGGGAAAGCTGGGCATGTTGGCCGCGCTCTGATCGCCCGTCCCGAGCAGATCGTCAGCCAGGTAGCCGGTAGCCGGAATCCACGCCCTGGCCTCAACGTTGTCTTCCTCTCCCTTGCCCTGGGGCATGGAGGGGTGAGGCCAGTTCGGAAACCAATCGAGAATCTGCTGCCACTCGCGATTGAGAATGCCCAGCTGCTCCTCCAACTCCCTACTCCGGGCCCGCAACTCCTGGCCCCGTTCCCTGGCCGCGTCCGGATCCGACTTGCCCAGGCGCGCCAGCTCCTTCTTCTGCGCGTTGAGGCCGTCTATCTCGGTCTGCAGTGCGCGCTTTTGCGAATCAATCTCCAACCATCTGTCCAGATCCGCGCGCCCCGGATCGACCTGGCGGGCGCGGAGCGTTTCCCTCAGACGCTCCGGATTCGACCTAATTTCTTTTACATCAATCATTTAACGGCCTTGGTGGATTTACTGAAGACCGGCGAGGCAGTGCCGATCACCTTGAATGGACCCCTGGTCCAACAGCCGTTCGAACGCGGCCGTTCCTTAGGACTTCCCCGCCAGGCCGCAGGCTCGGCGAGGAATTTTCTTGCCCGTGTTAAACGATAGGACCGGCAGTTCACCTTGTCCACAACGTCCCGGCGCCGCTACCGGTTGCGCCGGTGGAACTCCTGCTCGTACTCGCCGAGTACCCGCAGGTACACCTCCTCGCTCATGAACCCCGTAACGGTGATCGAGACGTTGGTGGGAAAACGTCCCACCGGGATATACATCCTCGCTTCGAGTCCGGCTGAGCGATCCCAGAAGGCTCCGTCGAGCGCTCCCACGTACTCGGCCTTCTCCTTACTACCGTCGGGGCGCATGGTGAACAGGGTCACCAGGTGCGGCGAGTTGCGGTCGGCGCCGTGGTGGATGCTGCCGGCCTCGAAGTCTTTGAGATCCAGCCGGCGGATCCGGCGCGAATCATGCTTCACTGTAACCGCCACATGGCCGTCCAACCTGACGTAGGAGCGGCGCGGCGCGATCACTTCCAACTGCGAGTTGCACAGCACTACCATGTACTTGGCGAAGGGGCCGTTCTCGACGTGTCGGGACAGCTCGTTAATCACCTCCAGACGCGACTTGGCGTTAAGGTCCTGGGTCTGGGTGATGTACCGCTCGGCGAGTGCTACCGGCAGCGTCTTCCGCAGGTCCGCCTGGGACAACAGCAGTCCCTGACAGTCGCCGTGCAGCATCGCGATGGCGTCAACGGCATCCTTCTGGGTCCGGTAGAACTCCCGTTGGAAGGTTGTCTGCTCCGGGTCGTCGGGCGCCTCCACTATCTTGACCACTCCGTAGCGGTTGGCCAGACGCACGATGTCGGAGTGGAAGAGGACGATTCGGGCCAAGGAGGGAGCCATTTGCTGGACCTCCTCGAGAGCCCAGATCAGCTTGGCGCCATTTACTTCGTGTCCCTCGTCGAGAGAGAACGGCTCGTTCCACAGACCGCAGTCGTGCATGAAGCCGGCGAGGAAGATCTCCACCAGTTCCCTGCGGAACAGCTCCCACCGTTTCTGGTCGCGCCCCGAGACCGTCAGGCCCTCTTCGTCGTCCTCCGCTTCGCCCAGCACGGCCAGCACCTCCGCATCGGGAAGCGCGCCGAAGTAGTCGGCCAGGTTGTCGCTATTCCGCCCTTTCAGCGCCAGCAGTGATGCCATCTCGGTCGCGAAGGCTGCGACGTTGAGGCCATGCCGGACCGTGCGTTTGTTAAGTTGGAACTTCAGGATCAGATCCATCACCAGGCTGTTGCCGTCGAGGTATTCCCCGACCGCCTCCTGGACCGACTTCTGGAAGGCCTTGAAACGACGCTCGAACTCGCGCAGCCCCAGTTGCACACCCTTCTTGCGCGCCGCTACCGAGAAGTTCATCATGCCGACTCCCCGGTAGACCTCCTCCGCCTGGCGCGCCACAGCTTCGGCGTTCTTGGCGACCTGGCGCGAGGTGGCCTCCGCGCGATCGCGACGCTCGGCCTGTCGACGTTCCAGGTCGGCATCGACCTCGTTGTCGGCCGGAGACCCCGTCGGCATCGTGCCCTTTAGGAAGACGACCTCCAGAAGGGTCGGACCGTCCGCCGCCAGGTTGCGACGCTCCAGCCAATCGAGGTGCCGCTCAGTCAGGGGGGTGTCGGAGGTGATGTACACGCCCCCGCCCGGTCCCGGGATGTCCTTCGCACTGCAAATCCGATAGTCGGATTCCTTCTCGTCGAACTCCTTGAGCAGGTGCCTCAAACGTTCGGTACTGAGAATGAGCTTTCTCATGGACGTCTTCTTTAGCCTTTTTCGCCATCCTCTCAAGCGTGCTGATAGAGGCCTGCTGGCGGGGAGATGATCGCGTCCGGGGAAGGTATCGCGAGGGCGCCTTTTCGCGGCTGCGGCCGTATGCTCAGAGGACTCTGGAAAGAGCGATTGGATCCCACGTGCCTACGGAGTAGGAGAGTTTTCTCAGACCAGGTGCTCCGCCGTCGTCGCCGGGTAGAGGAGATTAGTCCGGTCGGAGGCCTCGACATCCCCCACCCGGTGCAAGCGCTGTTCGGCACTGGGATCTGCGAATCTGATCGCCCCGCGGCGAACCAGCGGCAGCAGCGTATGATACTGGAGGCCATCGGTCGCTGCCGGCTCCAGCGCACTTTCGACGAGTCGCTCGAAAGCGCTCCGGAGGGACGCCCCTCCTGTTGGTTCGTAGCTCCAGAGGTCGACCCCGACCCGCACGCCCAGGTCGGCAAGGTCAAACAGCCCGGTCAGGTTAGAGACGCACAGGTCGAGACCACCGCCCTGCGACTCTTCGTGAACGAGCCGGCCATCCGCTTCGATCTGCTCCTCTATCCGCCGTCTGCCGAATTCCTCGACGACCTGTCGGCAAAGCCGCTCGTCTCCCAAGTAGAGGCCGACCGCAGCCACCTGCACGTCGTACCAGGTGCCGTTGTGGTCCGGCTCGAGCGCCTGCCTGCGGCCCTGAGGGCTGCTGCGCAGCCAGTCCAGGTAGGCGGCGAACCACTGATGGAGGCCCTGTTCCTCCTCCCTAGACCAGGATCGCGACTCCTCGAGCAGACCGGCACCGTCGAGGACCCACAGCAGCGGAACGCCCTCCGTGATACCCCGGTGGTCGCCGTCGCAGCGTCCCGGAACGGCCGCCGCATAGGCCAGGTGGGGATGCATGCCCATGGACTGGTCGAGGAACCAGGTGCGCACCAGCATCGCAGCGTAGGCGGCGAACTCCTCGAGGTCGCTGAAGAAGTACGCCAGGCAGAGGGTGTGGATCGCTGAGCAGGTTCCGTTCAGCCTTACCTGATCCCAGTCGCGAACTTCGGGATTGACTTCGTCGATGCGACGCACGTAGGGAAGGCCATTTGAGGCGTCCGCGGCCGGCCACCACATAGGATGGATGCTGGCGTAGTCGCGCATCTCCCCTCCGGCGCCTGGTCGCACTTTGTCCAGCACGGACGCGGGCGCTGACTCCAGCGCCTGCCGGGCCTCCTGGAACAGTCGCTCATCGGCAGCCATCAGTTCCGGGTCGCCGTCGAAGAGCCGCCGGCGCACCGCCAGAAGAAGCTCGGGTTCGAGCAGGATCAATCGAGGGTGCGGGCTTTGCACTCGCCTACCGGTTTCGGCCATTGAATCGTGTAGAGTTCTCTCAAAGTTAGGGCCGCACCTTACGGGTGCCAACACGCTTCGGGCCCCGGAGCAGCCTTGTTAACACGATGCAAAAGCGGGATATTTGCTGTAACGCCCTTTTCGAGAGGTATGCTGTGAGACTTAACCTCAGCATTACGGTCTTTCTGTTCCTGCTCTGGTTAGCCTGGTCCGGCGAACACACCCTGAACTCTCCTCTGCTGCTCGGATTCGGACTGGCATCCTGTGCACTGATCCTGATCCTTGCTGCCCGCATGCGCATCGCAGACAGCGAGGGCCATCCCAGCCACATCATCTGGCAGGCCGTGCTCTACGCGCCCTGGCTGGCATGGGCAATCGTCAAGGCCAACATCGATGTGACCCGCCGCATTCTCAGTCCATCCCTGCCGATCAGCCCGACCCTGGTAGAGGTACGAGCTTCGCAGCATTCCGATCTGGGCCGGGTGATCTTCGCCAACTCGATCACCCTGACTCCCGGCACCGTCTCCATCGACGTCGAGGATGCCGTAGTCACGGTGCACGCCCTCACCCGCGAGGCTGCAGCCGAACTCGCGCAAGGGGAACTGGATCGCCGGGTAACCGCGATCGAAGCACCAGCGGGGACGTGATGTACGCAGTGGCGATGAGCGCGGTCCTGGCGACGATGGTGCTCGCCCTCTCTCGAGCCATCCTGGGCCCGACGGTCTATGACCGCATTCTGGCCGTGAGCATGGCGGGAACGAAAACTCTGCTGCTGATCGCCGTCCTCGGGTTCCTGACCGGACGCCCCGACTTCCTGGACCTCGCCTTGATCTACTCCATGCTGGGCTTCGTGATAACGATCGCAGTGGTGAAATACGTGGAGTTCGGCAGCCTTTCCTCCGCGGCCGACCCGGAGCCGGAGACCTGAATGGAACTGCTGCGCGAAGCGGCAGCCTGGGCCTGCATTCTGGGCGGCAGCTTTTTCGCTGTCGTCGGCGGGATCGGCCTGGTCCGCATGCCCGATCTGTTCAGCCGCCTGCACGGCACCAGCGTCACGGATACACTCGGTGCCGGGTTGATCTTCCTCGGATTGATCATCGACAGCGGCTTCACCCTGGTAAGCTTGAAGCTGGCGATGATCATGCTGCTGCTGTTGCTGACGAGCCCGACCACGGCCCACGCGATCGCCAAAGCTGCCCGCATCTCAGGAACCCACCCCCAGACCGGCAATGATCAACCGAGTTGATTGAGATAGTCAACGTTCTCCTGCTCGCCTTCATGGCGATCGTCGCGCTCGCCGTCGCCGTCATGCGCAGCCTCTTTGCGGCGCTGATGGTCTCCGGCTTCTTCAGCCTGCTGTCGGCTGGTATGTTCCTCTTGCTCGACGCGGTCGACGTGGCGTTCACCGAGGCGGCCGTCGGTGCCGGAATCGCTACCATCCTCGGGATGGGAACCCTCGTCCTGACCAAGACCGACACGGCCAAGCCGGGACCGATTTCGCCATGGCCAATCCTGATCGTCGTGCTTACCGGCGGCGTGTTGATCTACGGCACCCTGGACATGCCCAGGTACGGCGATCCCCAGGCGCCGGTCCACCAGCACGTCGCACCTCGCTACATCCGGGACTCTGCAGAGGAGGTCGGCGTCCCCAACATGGTGACAGCCGTTCTCGCAAGCTATCGCGGTTATGACACGCTGGGTGAGACCGCGGTCATCTTCGCGGCCGGCGTCAGCGTGCTCATCCTGCTGGCAGCCCGCCGCAGGGACGAAGAGGAGCCGGCATGAGCCATCACATCGTCCTGAGGGTCATCTCCAAGATCTTCATTCCAATGATCCTGCTGTTTGCCCTCTACGTGCAGTTCCACGGCGACTTCGGGCCTGGCGGAGGATTTCAGGCCGGCGTGATATTCGCAGCCGCCTTCGTCCTGCACACTCTGATCTTCGGTGCAAAAGCCACCGCGCTAGCGATTCCCTCTCACCTCGCTCGGGCTCTGATGGCCGTCGGACTGCTGCTCTATCTGGGCACCGGGTTCGCAGCGCTGGTCCGCGGTGGCAATTTCCTCGATTACAATGTACTCGCCTCCGCCCCCATCGTCGGTCAACACTACGGCATACTTCTAGTCGAGCTCGGTGTCGGTGTCACTGTAGCGGCGGTGATGATTACCGTTTTCTTCGCGTTTACCGGGCGGCGATGACGCTCGAGTTCCCCGGACTTTACAACTACTGGATCGTCGTCATCCTGATGATGACCGGCTTCTACATCGTCATCGCTAACCGCAACCTGATGAAGAAGCTGATTGGACTCGGAATATTCCAGACTTCCGTATTTCTTCTCTATATCACCATGGGCAAGATAGCGGGAGGTACCGCACCGATCGCTGAAGAGGGCGTGGCCCTCTACTCCAACCCGTTGCCACACGTTTTGATCCTGACCGCTATCGTGGTGGGAATCGCCACAACTGCGGTCGGACTCTCCCTCGTCGTCCGTATCAAGGAGGCCTACGGCACCATCGAGGAAGACGAGATTCAGGCAGCGGATTCCGGGATGCTTTGAACTACCTCGCACCTCATCTGCCCGTCCTGCAGGTCGTCCTGCCGTTAGCAGCAGCGCCCGTGTGCATCATTCTACGCGGTCGTCGCCTGTCCTATTACATTGCCCTCCTGGCCGGTTTCGCGACGCTGCTCGTAAGCGCCCTACTGCTTGCTGCGGTCCAGCAACAGGGAACGATCTCCTACGCACTCGGTTCCTGGCCCCCGCCCTGGGGCATCGAATACCGGATCGATGTCTTCAGCAGCTTCGTTCTGCTGCTGGTCTCGGCGATCGGGGCCCTTGTCCTCGTCTACGCCCCCCCGAGTCTGAACGCCGAGGTGCGGCCCGATCTTCACTTCCTGTTCTACGCAGCCTATCTGCTCTGCCTCTCCGGTCTACTCGGCATCGCAGCGACCGGTGACGTCTTCAATCTTTTCGTCTTTCTCGAAATCTCCTCCCTGGCCTCATACGCCCTGATCAGCCTGGGTCGAGACCGACGCGCGCTGGCCTCGAGTTTTCAGTACCTGGTCATGGGCACCACTGGCGCCACCTTCTTCGTGATCGGCATCGGCCTTCTCTACATGATGACCGGGACATTGAACATGGCCGACCTCAGCGCCAGGCTGCCCTTGGTCAGCGATACCCGTACAGTCGTCGTGGCTTTCGCCTTCATCGCCGTCGGCATGGGCCTGAAGCTCGCCATGTTCCCCCTGCACGCCTGGTTGCCCAACGCCTACGCGCAAGCGCCGTCCGTAGTCACCGCGTTCCTCGCTGCGACCGCCACCAAGGTCTCGATTTACGCCTTCTTGCGTATGATCTTCTCGGTATTTGGCACAGAATTCTCCTTTGCCGAACACCACCTGAACATCATCCTGGCAGCACTTGCCCTCCTCGGCATCTTCGTCGCCTCCACCGTGGCGATCTTCGAGGTGAATGTGAAGCGCATGTTCGCTTACTCGAGCATTGCCCAGGTAGGCTACATTATGCTCGGAGTGAGCCTTCTGTCGTTAGACGGCCTGACCGCCGGGATCGTCCATCTCTTCAACCACGCCTTGATGAAGGGAGCCGTGTTCCTCGCGCTCGGATGCATCCTGTTCCGTCTCGGATCGACTGAGATAGGGAATCTGCAAGGTATCGGGCGAAGCCTGCCCTGGACCTTCGGCGCACTGGTCCTCGCTGGCCTCGGAATCGTAGGTATCCCAGGGACGGCTGGCTTCGTCAGCAAGTGGTACCTGGTGCTGGCCGCCCTCGAGCGGGGCTGGTGGCCGGTGGCGGTAGCCGTGCTGCTGGGGTCGCTTCTCGCGGTAATCTACCTGTGGCGCTTGGTCGAGATCGCCTACTTCGCGGCTCCGGGTGAGTCAGCCAAACCTGACGACGGCATGCGCGAAGCGCCGCTGCGCATGCAGCTCCCGGTCTGGGTGCTGATTCTCGCCACGTTCTACTTCGGCCTCTCGACTGACCTCACGATCGGTCTGTCCCGACGCGCCGCCGAGCTGCTGCTTGGAGGCGTGTACTGACGCTCAGGAAACCAGCAGGTCGGGATTCTTCTGGCGATGGATTTCCAGCAGCTGGAATGCGGCGATGACGAGGGCATGGGAGAGACGACCGCAGCCGATCAATTCCGGCACTTCCACCAACGGAACCTCGACGACTTCTATGTCTTCACCGGCGTCCAGGCTCTGCCGTTCGGTCCGTTCGGCGTCCACGGCGAGAAAGCAGGCGAGCCTGTTGCTCTGGATGGCCGGGTTCGGCGCGACCTCCCCCAATGAGATCACCGACCGCGCTCGATAGCCCGTCTCTTCTTCCAATTCGCGTGCTGCAGCTGCAGCAAGTGATTCATCTTCCGCATCCACCACACCACCTGGGATCTCTAGAGCCGTTTCCCCGGTACCATGACGATACTGGCGAATCAGGACCACCTGACCTGCTGGCGTCACCGGTATCACGTTGACCCAGTCTGCCGTGTGCAGTATGTGAAACTGAAGCAGATCGCCGGTTCTCGGCGATCTGCTCGTATCCCGACGCACGGAAAAAATACCGTAATCGTGCAGCTGTTCACTGCGCACGCGAAACCAGTCGTTCACCAGCTTGTCCCGGAGCCATAGGAATTGAAGCTGGCCGCGAACCAAATGCGAGTGCGTCTTTCGCACGAGCTATCTCTCAAGACTTCAGCCAGCCGCCGCGTCTGCTCCCGCCCGGAGAGCAGGCGCTGCTGCCACGCGCGTTCAGCTCCTGCCCCATTCTCTCCCAGTTGAGTGATGCGGTCTTCCGTGCTCCTCACGCAACCGCAGGCAGCCAGCGTCAGTACCCAGGTCGCCCCGCGGTGGCCACGACACAACGCCACCACTAGAAACCGACAACCATTTCTCGGATGCGCTCCAAGACAACATCCGCCTGGACACCAACGCAACATGACACCGGCCTTCCCTGTCGGGACGCGGGATCTAGGAGAGGACGCAGGTCAGCCACCACCTGGCCCGCCGTGATCTCTCCCTGGACTTCGACGTCGAGCCAGAGTCGCTCGACGTCGAACAACTCGGGCCAGGCTGCTGCCGCTACAGCGGTCGGATCGTGAAGCTTGATGGCTTCGGTGCCGGTCGTCGTCGCGGCGAAACCCAGCGCATTGCTCGAAGCAGCCTTCAGGAACCTGGTCCCCGGCGTCTGGTGCGCGGCCGCCAACCGACGAATCTCCACGCCCGCAATTCCAACCTCGCCAGTGACGTCCAACGGCACAATCAAGGTCTCCGCGCCTGCCCCCATGACTGCGCGCGCCGCATGCGGATCGGCGTAGAAGTTAAACTCACTCACCGCCGTCACGTTGCCGGCACTGCGGATACAGCCGCCCATAATGACCAGTTTCAACGCGTTCCTCAGGACGCCAGGACGACGGGCCTCAGCTAGAGCCAGGTTCGTCAGCGGCCCTAAGGCCACCACGACGAGCTCTCCCCTGTGCAGACCCAACATCTCGACGAGATAGTCCACACTGTCGCCCGTCGGTGTCGCCTTGGATGCGGTAAATTCAACATCTCCCATGCCGTCGAGACCATGCACATGTGGAGCGTGACTTGGCTCCCTGAAGAGGGGTCTGCCGGCGCCGCGATAGACCGGAATATCCTGGAAGCCGAACATGTCGAGCAGCCCTAGGGCATTCCTGACGCCCCGGTCTACAGGTACGTTGCCGCTGACGACAGTGATCCCGCGGACGCTCAAAGCCTCTGCCTTGAGCGCCAGCAACATCGCCAGCGCGTCATCTACTCCCGGATCGACGTCGAGGATCGTTGGGATCATGGGATAATAGGGGGTTCTGTGACATGATGAATTTCGGAAATATAGACGATTTCGTCGTAAACTGCCGCCAAAAGTGACACTAGCGAGCCTTCTGCGATCATCTTTGCTCCATTAGATTCACCGATGGCTTTCGAGTCGAAGAAGGAATGTCGTGAAGGTAGCGATCCTATTGTCGGGAGGCGTCGACAGCGCCACGGCGTTGAGACTCCTGCAACGCCGTGGCGAGGAGGTCGAAGCGTTCTATATAAAGGTGTGGCTGGAAGAGGAGCTGGCCTTCCTTGGAGATTGCCCCTGGGAAGAAGACCTACGCTACGCGCGGGCCGTCTGCGATCAATCCGGGATACCACTTCACGTCGTTCCGCTCCAGACCGCATACCGGGAGCTTGTTGTCGAGCACGCTCTGACGGAGTTGCGCGCCGGCCGCACGCCGAGCCCCGACATCCTCTGCAATAAATGCATCAAGTTCGGCCAATTCTTCAATCATATCGGCGAGGGCTGGGACAAAGTTGCGAGCGGTCACTACGCCCGTCTCCAATGTCTGGGGGGCGACGTGCTCCTTCTGCGCGGCGCCGACCCCGTGAAGGATCAGACCTACTTCCTATCGCACCTGTCACAATCGCAGTTGCGGCGGACGCTGTTTCCGATCGGCCACCTGGCCAAGTCTCAGGTCCGCCAGCTGGCAGCCGCCCTGGACTTGCCCAACAAGGGGCGCAGAGACAGCCAGGGCATCTGCTTCCTGGGGAAAATCAGTTACCCGGAGTTCATCGCGTTTCATCTGGGCGAACGGCCTGGCGACATCGTCGAAATCGAGAGCGGCAAGATACTGGGGCGCCATCGCGGATACTGGTTCTACACCATTGGCCAGCGGCACGGCCTCGGCCTGAGCGGGGGGCCTTGGTTCGTCGTTGAGAAGCGGGTCGAAGACAACACCGTCCTCGTTACCTGCCACCGGGTCGACGAGACGAACCAGCGCTCACACTTCGAGGTAACCAACTTGAACTGGATTCGTGATGTACCGGTCAACGGGGAGCTTCAGGTCAGGATTCGTCACACCCCTGACCTAGCCAACTGCCGCGTCGAAGCAAGCAACAGCACGTTGCGAGTGCACCTGCAGACGCCGGATCCGGGTGTGGCGCCTGGACAGCAGGCCGTATTCTACGATGACGCGGTTTGCCTTGGAGGCGGTACGATCAGTTAGAGACGGGATATTTCGCAGGGCATGACTGAAGAGCGGAAACTCATCGAAGACCTCGCGCGGTCGCGCCGGACTCTCATGTTCACCAGAGCCAGCCCATAGACGAGTACCGGCACACTCGATTTCGGGAGACCTGGCGGATTCTGGTCCCACCGCCCCCCCACTTCGAGCTTCTCGTCAGCAGGAGAGAGATACCCAAGTACTGCGGCGGCGGTTTGCTCAAGCCCGCCACGATCAGCTTTGGACAGGAACTGTCACTCCGATCTGCTACGCGTCTTTTACGCGCTCACGAGGCTGCCGCAGCTTGTGATCTAGTGCGCTGTTAAGGAAGCAGTCTTGGCCACCGACCACGATGGACTGCCCGAAGTTACCTGCCGGCTGGAAGAAGAGGTCCGGGAGGTATTCCCACCGTTGCAGCAACGCGCTCTTTTCCGCGCACCCGATTGACCAAATCCGCTTCCACCGACATATTCCGCGCACCGATGAACGAAGGATTCCACTCATCCGTAGTTGCACCTCGCGACCACACTGGCCCTGCCCTCTTTTTTGCCTTCGCTGAAGACCGTCTACTGGTTCACTCGAACGGCGCTAGCGAGGAAGTGCCTGTGCTATACCAATCTGCCGATCTCAGACTGCCCATCGTCACCGAGCACTACCTGGGCTCGACCGGCGCCCAGCACGCTTTCGCCGTCGAACTGGACAGTGACGTCGAGCCACCGGAAGGCATGCGCTTCGGCGGATTGCGCGAGCTCTACGAAACGCTGGACGAGCCGGTTTTCTGGCTCGCCGCCCGGGCTGTACAGATCGTCGCATGGGACCGAACGCATCAGTTCTGCAGCCAGTGCGGCCACAGGACCGAACCGCACGAGCGGGATCGGGCCCGCGTCTGCCCCAGATGTCGCCTTCATTCCTACCCGCGGCTGTCACCTGCGATCATCGTGCGTGTCGAACGTGACCGGCGACTGCTACTGGCCCGGTCGCCTCGGTTCCCCAAGGGACGGTACAGTGTTATCGCTGGTTTCGTCGAACCCGGAGAGACCCTGGAGGAAGCGGTGGCTCGAGAGGTGCGCGAGGAGGTCGGCATCGAGGTCGCGAACATCCGGTATTTCGGAAGCCAGCCCTGGCCTTTCCCCAACTCCCTGATGCTAGGTTTCACTGCCGACTACGCCGGAGGGGAGATTCGTATCGACGACGACGAGATCGAGGATGCCGGCTGGTATTCCCCGGAGGCCCTGCCCGATATACCGGACGGCATCAGCATTTCCCGCAGACTGATTGATGGCTTCCTGGAGAAACACACCCGGTGAAAAAAAAAGAAAAGGTCGACTACATCGTCTCCAAACTGGAAGAGCTGTACCCAACAATCGACCTCCCCCTCGATAGCTCTGATCCCTACACCCACCTAGTCGCAGTTCTTCTGTCAGCCCAGTGCACCGATGTGAGAGTAAACCAGGTCACCCCGCGACTCTTCGAACTGGCGCGGACGCCTGGAGAGATGGCCGCTCTGTCGGTAGGTACCATCCAGGATATCATCCGACCGTGCGGGTTGGCCCCGCGTAAGTCGGAATCGATCTCCCAGCTGTCGCAACTGCTGCTGGAGCGGCACGACGGGGAAGTGCCCTGTGACCTGGAAGCTCTGGAGCAATTGCCTGGGGTTGGCCACAAGACCGCCCAGGTCGTGCTGGCGCAGAACTTCGGCATTCCCACGTTCCCCGTAGACACCCATATTCATCGCCTGTCATGGCGGTGGGGCCTGTCGAACGGCAAGAGCGTCCTGCAGACGGAAAGGGACCTCAAGCGGCTATTCCCCGAGACACGATGGAACAAGCTGCATCTCCAGATCATCTACTTCGGGCGGGAATACTGCCCCGCACGCGGTCACGAGTTCTCCACCTGTCCCCTCTGCAGCATAGTCGGGCGCAAGAGCCTGACGGGTTGAAAGGGACACTTCGCTGTGCCCGATCGCAGCGCCGTTTCCTCCGTCCCCGCCGCCCGCCTGGGACTGTGCTGGCTCCTTTTAGCATGCAGCCAGGACGTTGATGAACAGGCGGTCAGCTTCGTCGATGTCTCGGAGAAGGCCGGTCTGGTGTTCACCCACTTCAACGGCGCCCGCGGAGACTACCTCTACCCGGAGACAATGGGGTCCGGCGCCGCGTTCTTCGACTTCGACGCCGACGGCAACCTTGATCTCTACCTGCTCAACGGTGCCGAGCTGGCAGGCGATTCGGCGGATCCAGCTCCCGTCAACCATCTCTTCCGCAACCTCGGCGACGGCACGTTTGCGGACGTCTCCCGGGGATCCGGGGTAGCAGACGCCTCCTACGGCACCGGCTGTGCGGCCGGAGATGCCGACGGTGATGGCGATTCGGACCTGTTCATTACCGCAGTCGGACCCAACCGGCTGTTCCGCAACGCAGGGGACGGGCGGTTTTCTGACGCAACCGCGGCATGGCACGTCGGCGACCCACGCTGGGGAACCAGCTGCGGGTTCCTCGACTTCGATCGCGACGGAGATCTGGACCTTTTCGTGGTCAACTACGTCAAGTGGTCGACCGATGGCGATGTTGATTGCAGACGCGGCAAACTCCGGGCCTACTGTACTCCCGAGTATTACGAGCCGGAGCGCGATATTCTCTACCGCAACGACGGCGACAGATATGTCGACGTAACAGAAACACTGGGCGTCAATCGCGCCGGCCCCGGACTCGGTGTGGGGTTCGCGGACGTGGAATTGGACGGCGACACCGATATCTTCGTGGCCAACGACGGCCGCGCAAATTTCCTCTACCGCAACGACGACGGCGCCGGCTTCGCCGAAGTAGGGCTGCAGGCCGGCGTACGCTTCAATGGCCACGGCGTCCCGGAAGCGAGCATGGGTGTCGACTTCGGCGACTTCGATGGCGACGCCGATAGCGACCTGTTCGTCACCAACTTCGCTCTGGAAACCAACACCCTCTATCGGAATATCGGGGCCGGACGGTTTGTCGACGCCACCTCAGGGGTAGGCCTCGCCGAGCCCACCTTCGTCCCCTTGGGCTTCGGTACTCGGTTCGTCGACTTTGACAACGATACCGATCTCGATCTGGTGGTTGCCAATGGCCACGTCATCGACAACATCGCGCTGGTCGATCCGAACCAGGTCTACGAACAGACCGATCAACTCCTGCGCAATGGTACTGGCCTATTCAGCGATGTCTCGACCGCTTCCGGCGTTGGCTTCGCCACACCGGGAGCAGGTCGCGGTCTGGCCGTAGCCGACTACGACAATGACGGCGACCTGGATTTCCTGGTCACCACGGTAGGAGGCAAACCCAGACTGCTTCGGAACGATGGAGGCAACTCGTTGAATTGGCTGAAAATAGAATTGATAGACCGGGAACATGGGGCAACGCACGGAACGCGGGTGTCGGTGCTCGCCGGCGGAACCATCCAGGTCCGGGAGCTTCAATCCGGGGCCAGCTATCTCTCGGCACACGACCCGCGCCTGCACTTCGGCCTGGGCAGGTCTGCAAGCGCCGACGTCGAGATCGTCTGGCCCGACGGCGTTCGGCAGCAGCTTGCCGGTGTCGGCTCCAATCAGATCCTCCGAGTCGAACCAGGATTGCGCTGACACGCATACCGGCGTTGCCGGCCCCTCGCCCCTTGCCGTAATTGTGCTATCGACTCCCAAGGTCTGCCCGTGAAAATCCTTCTGCTCGAAGACGCACCCCTCGACTATCAGCGCCGCTGGCGGATGGATGCCCTGCTGACCGCGACGCCGAAGGTGACCATGGAGGTCCTCGAGTCCGACCAGTTCGACCTGCTGATCACGGATCTGCGCGTGCCCGAGATGTCCGATACCGAGCGGCAAGGCTGCGACCCCGAGCCGATCGGTATCGCGACTGCCAGTTCGGACCTCCAGAGCGTGGAAAAGCCTCAGGGGATCTTCGGTGAGTTGATCAGCCCTTCCCGTTGACGGTGAGCAAAAGCCGAAAGAGCAAGGGCTTGCCGACGCACTTGGGAGACAGCAGAACCAGCGTGACCCGCTTCTTGGCCGATTGGCGGATCGCGATAACACCAAAATCCGATGCCTCGCCGAAAAAGTGAGGGTCTCGGTTTAGACACCGTCCCCCCAAACACCCGGACTGCTCCGGGCCGTGCCAGTCGGGGCCCCGTCCTAACCAGAAAAGGAACAGAGATGCGCTTCGTGTTTGCCGGAATCGAATACGCGGGAAAGAGCACTATCGTAAACCTGCTGCAGGATTACTACCGGAGGCGTGGCCGCCGGGTGCATGGGGACGACCACTTCACGATCCCCGACGCGACCCTGAGTCCCGAATCCCGGGCCCAGTCAATCGACTATCCCAACGATGTCAAAGAGCGCAACCAGCGCATGCAGATTCACTACCACATAGAGATCATCCGGAACTACGAGAATGTCTTCATCGTCGGCTGGCACCTCGAGGAAGCAGTGTATACCTCGATGTACGGCGACGCCCCAAACTCGCACTACTACCCCAACTATCACTACGGATTCCAGCGCCAGTACGAGGTCAAAGTCCTCGAGTGTCGGCTGCCAGACGTCGTCCTGGTCCACGTTACGGCAAGCGACGAGTCCATCCGGGAGCGCATGTGCTCGGCACCGCACGAGTACCAGGTCGTAAAGGAAGAGGACATCGCGGAGGTGAAACGTCGGTTCGACGAGGAAGTCGACCAGTCCCTGTTTAAGGAAAGGGTACTGCTCGATACCACCGACAAGACGCCGGAGCAGTCACTCGACGAACTGCTTCTGCTCACCGAGCCGTTCGCCACACCGGGAGAGTTAGCCGTACGCAGCATGCCCGTACCCGATGGCGATTTCGACGTGGTCTACGAGAACGGAATCCGCAAGATGGTGCCGCGAAGCTAGGCTTCGGGGACGATCATGTCGGCCAGCAACTCGTCCGGGATTCGCTTGCCAGGGACGAACTGCTTGCGGTCTGCATACCAGAAGCCCCTCTCGCCCTCGCACTAGGTCAGGCTTGCGGACATCGCCATCCAGGTCAGACCGGTGCCTCGCGCACCGGAATCAGCTCATCGAGCAGCAGCCGTGACTACGGTGAGGAGACGACGGACGAGGATGTAGTCGATACCCCCAGCTCTTTCGGGTCTGCGACGTGCGCTTGTGTGGATTTGTCCATCGGATGAATCGCTGGGAAGCCTGCGTGGACAACGCAAATGCCGTACCGGTACCTGCAGAAGTCCGTCTGATCCGGCACCAGGGAGGCATTTCAGCTGATCAGCAGCAGCCATGAGGCTGTCGATGTTTCCCGCTGTGAATCACCACCGTCACAGGCGCCACGCGAGCTACATATGGTGTTGCGGGGTGGCGAAGTTCCCTATGTTGTCGGCATTCCGTCCAGATCACCGTTAGAGGATGCAATGCCGTTCCACGCAATCATCCGGGCCGCCTCCGTAGTGGATGGCACTGGAGAGACTCCGCCCTTCACCGCCGCCGTCGGCGTTGCCGGCGACAGGATCACCGCGATAGGCGACCTTTCATCGGCGACCGCCGACCACGACATCGATGGGAGTGGGCTGACCCTGGCCCCCGGCTTCATCGATGTCCACGTCCACTCGGAAATATCCCTGCTCGGCGGTCGCGATCAGCTGTCCACCCTGCGCCAGGGCGTCACGACCCACCTGCTCGCTCCCGACGGCTTCGGCTGGGCGCCGCTACCGCCGCAGCTGGCGCGGGAGTTCTGGGCCTACGCCAAGTTCGCCTACGGCGACCTCGACCTGTCGTTCGACTGGCCCACGGCCGAGTCCTACCTTGACCTGTTCCCAGGTAACACGCCGGCCAACGTTTATCCCCAGGTCCCCCACTGCGCCGTCCGCCTCAACGCCATGGGCTGGGATGCCCGCCCGGCGACGGATGACGAGATCGCGCGCATGGAGGACCTGACGCGCGAGTGGATGGATGCCGGGGCCGGCTGCCTCTGCCTGGGACTCGATTACCAGCCGAGCGCCCATGCCGATACCCGCGAGCTGGTCGCCCTGTGCAGAGTCGCCGCATCTTATGGAGGAATCTACGCCGCCCACCAGCGGTTTCAGCTCCTCGGCCACGACCCGGCCTGGCGCGAAACCATGGAGCTGTCCCGTCTCGCCGAGATTCCCGTACACGTGTCCCATTCCTCAGTGAACGGCCAGACCATCCCGTTGTTGGAGGAGTGCGAATCAGAAGAGATCGACCTGACGATAGAGTCCTATCTCTATCCCGCCGGCATGACCCACGTCGTGATGATGCTGCCTATGGACGTTCAGGCGGGGAACAACGACACGGTCCTGGGGCGGATGCGCGACCCCGCAACCCGCGCGCGCTCACTGCCCCATCTGAAGGACAAGCTCGGGCCAAAGGGTAATCAGATCGTCGGCCACACCCGCTCCGGTCGGTACTGCGGTATGACCCTGGCCGAGGCGGCCAGCGAGGCCGGCAAGTCCTGGGAGGAGTTCGCCTACGACCTGGTGCTCGAGGAGGACGCCGTCGAGGCGTTCGTCTTCCCCTGGCAGGTGCCAACCGAGGAGATCGAGCCGACCATGCAGCGCACGGCAGCCCATCCGCGCGTCATGGTCGCCAGTGACGGCGTCTACGACGTGCCCCATCCCCACCCCCGCAGCCTCGGCTGTTTCTCCCGGTTCCTACGGCGCTACGTGCGCGAGTTGGGAGTAATCTCCCTGGAAGAGGCAGTCTACAAGATGAGCGGCTTCCCCGCACAGCGCTTCGGCCTACGCGATCGCGGTCAGATTGGCGTCGGCAAAGCAGCTGATCTGGTCCTGCTCGACACCGATATCGTCACCGACCGCTCCACCTTCCAGGACCCACTGCAGGAGTCGGTGGGCGTCCAGGCCGTCATGGTCAACGGCAGCTGGGTGATCCTGGAAGGCAAAGCTACGGGCGCCCTGCCCGGCCGCGTCCTGCAGCGCTCCTGATCCGGCGTCTCTCCTGGTTTTTCGTGATCGAGACCGAGCTTATTTATATATTATCGCCCATGACGCTGTACAACGAATCAGGAAAAATAAACTAAACAACTGTTAATACGGAGGATAAGATGATAGTCCCGATCGCGATTACCCTCGTTTTGGGGCTCAGCCTGCAGGCCGGATCACAGACCCGCGAACAGGGCCCCTGGTGGCCTTCGGCATGGGGTCCCGACGACGAGGCAGGTGCCTCTAACCGGATCACAGCCGATGTGGTTAAGCGGGCGGCCGGTCTCGTGAAAACCGGCAAGGTCTACGACATCGGCCAAGTCTACGAGCGCGGCATGCCCCTCTTCGGGGAGCGCACCTACGCCATGTTTATTCCGTCGTCGCCAACCGGCGGCCCCTTTGGCGAAAAGAACCAGTTGATGTACCACGACGAGTTCCTCTGCGCCGAGATCGGCCAGGTCGGCACCCAGTTCGACGGCCTCGCCCACATCGGCACGCGCATGGAGATGGCCGACGGCACGACCCAGAGCGTCTTCTACAACGGCATCACGTCCGAAGAGATGAAGGGTCCCTACGGGGTAACAAAACTCGGCATCGAGCATGTCAAACCCATTTTCACCCGTGGCATCCTCGTAGACGTCGCCGGCTTCAAGGGAGTCGATACACTGCCCAACAGTTACGAGGTAACGGTTGCCGATGTCCGCGGCGCCCTCGAGAAGCAGGGCATCGAAGAGGACAGCATCATGGAAGGGGACGCCGTCTTCTTCCGCTACGGCTGGGCCCTGCTGTGGAGCGACGAGGACGCCTACAACACTAATCCTCCGGGGATCGGCATGGAGGTCGGTCAGTGGATCGTCGACAAGAAGGTTTCGATGATAGGCTCCGATCAGTGGAATTCTGAGGTGACTCCGAGTCCCGGTGAGGGCATGGCCTTCCCGGTGCACCAGCTGCTGATTACCGAGAATGGCATCTTCAACCTGGAGAACATGCAGTACGAGGATCTCGTGGCCGACGGCGTCTACGAATTCCTCTTCGTCTTCAACCCGATCCGCTTCAAAGGTGGCACCGGCTCGCCGGGGCGCCCGATCGCTATCAACTAGAGCAACAGCGTCGCCGACCGGCCGTCGCGTTCATTGAGCTGGCGGCCCGGGCAGGTTCCCGCGGCCGCCACTCTTTATTGCACTGACGAGCATGAGCGAATCAAATCAGACCCTCCGCTTCGGCATCCTCGGCACCGCGAAGATCACCCGACGCCTGGTCCCCGCCATCCGGGAAGCGGCCAACGCCGAGTTGTGCGCCATCGCCAGCCGCACCGGGGAGAGTGCCAAAGCGTGGGCGCAGCAGTATGCTTGCGACCGGATCTACGTCTCGTATCCCGAGTTGCTCGCCCAGCCCGACATTGATGCCATCTACCTGCCCCTGCCTCCCTCGCTCCACCGCGAATGGACCATCGCCGCCGCCGATGCCGGCAAGCACGTGTTGTGCGAGAAGCCGCTGGCCCTGACGGCCGCCGATGCCGAGGCGATGGCCGCCGCCTGCGCCGCCAACGGCGTGCAGCTGATGGATGGAGTGATGTGGGTGCATCACGACCGCACGCCAGCCATGAAGCGGATGATCGACAGCGCCGACTTCGCGCCCCTCCGGCGGGTCACCGCGGCTTTCAGCATCAACATGATGGACGAGCTACAGGGAAACTTCAGGCTGGATCCGGCTCTGGGCGGCGGCGGCCTGTGGGACCTGGGCTACTACTGCGTCCGCGCGGTGCTCTGGGCGTTCGCGGAGCTGCCCCGCCGCGTCTACGCGACCGCCCGCTTCGAGGGAGGCGTCGACCTGAACCTGTCGGCCATAATGTGGTTCGACGACGACCGCATGGCCTCGATCGACTGCGGCTTCGACACCGCCTTCCGCACCTGGATGGAAGTAGCCGGCGGCGGCGGCTCGCTGGTCTGCGATCGCTTTACCCGCCCGCTCGACGGGCCCACCGCCCCGTTCTACATCCACCATGGCTTCGACGACGCGAAAGAAGAGATCCCCAACCACGACCAGATCGTCCGCATGATCGAAACCTTCGCAGCATCGGCTCTCTCCGGTGATCTCGACCCACGTTGGCCCCGGGAAGCGATCGACACGGTCAGACTATGCGAAGCGCTCCTGCGGTCGGCGCACGATGGGCAGGCGGTAGAGCTGCCGGCCCCGGCCTGATCCCGTGGTCGCCTCGCTGCACCGCGGCGATCGGATCCCGGACTTCGTCGCACCCACTGACAAGGGCCTCCCCACCCGCTTCTACGCCGTGGCCGGCGGGCGGCCGACCCTGATTTTGTTCGCCACGGCAGATCAGGCCGCCGACGTTCATCGACTGCTCGACCAGCTCGCCCCCGACGTCCTCGCCGCCACCGATGTGATCCTGATTCGGTCCGGTCCAGTCGCATCCGGGACCGGATTCGAGAGGGTATTCGTCGACGAGGGGGCCCGCATCCGCTCCAGCTTCAAGCTTCCGGCCGAATCCTGTCAGGCGCTTGCGCTCAGCCCCAACCTGCGGCTGCTTGCGCCCCCATCGGCATCCCCGCTGGAAGCGGCATCCGAGCTGTCTGATCTCTTGCGGGACGCGCTGCAACAGGAGGAGGCGACAGTCGTCGGGTCGCACGCTCCCGTGCTGCTTATTCCCGACGTTCTCGATTCGAGGCGCTGCCAGGAGCTGGTTCAGCTCTGGCAGGCGGGAGGCCACGAAGCCACAGGAATCGAGGCATCACAGGATGGCGCCCGCACCGAATTCCTCGCCGATCATGCCAAGCGTCGTCAGGACCACATTGTCGGCGACCGCGCCATAACCAACCGCCTGACTACAACCCTCGGGCGGCGCGTGCTGCCCGAGGTGGCGCGCGCCTTCTCATATCGCGCCGACCGCTTCGAGGGGTTCAAGATTGCCTGTTACGATGGCGAGCAGGACGGCTTCTTCCGTCCCCACCGAGACAACCTGAGCCCCTCCACGGCCCACCGCCGTTTCGCCCTGACCCTAAATCTGAACGACGACTACGACGGTGGGTGCCTCCGCTTTCCCGAGTTCGCGCCCCTCCTCTACCGCCCGGCCCCGGGGGAGGCCCTGCTGTTCTCCTGCGCTCACCTGCACGAGGTCACCCCAGTGGAAAGAGGTCGGCGTTACACCCTGCTCTCCTTCCTCTTCAGCGCCTCAGAAGGAAAGGCCCGCCAGGACCGATGATACTCCCCGACATATCCCAGCTGCGCGATGCAACCACGCACCAGACGACGACCTTCGACGGCGGCACCACCAAGACCGTAGCTGTGCCCCGCGGGGCTACGAGCCAGATCGCCAGCGGCGAAGGCTGCGGCCACATCGCCCAACTCTGGCTGACCTTTCCGGGCTGGTTCTGGCGCAACTGGGAGGAGGATAAGGAGAACAACCCGTCGATCCTCAAAACGCTGATCCTGCGGATCTACTGGGACGGCAGTGAACAACCCGCGGTGGCATCACCCGTGGGCGACTTCTTCGGCGTCGGCCTGTGCGAGACCGCCAACTTCGCCGGTCAATACTTCGGTATCTCGAGCGGTGGCTTCTTCTGCCGCTTTCCGATGCCCTTTCGGTCCGGCTTCCGAATCGAGATCGAGAACCGGGACGCCCGCATCGACACCGCAGTCTATGCCAACGTCCTCTATCAGACTACCGATATCCCCAGAACCAGCGGCTACTTCCACGCCCACTTCGCCACCGGGGAGAACCAAGGTTCCGAACCGTTGCGGATAGTCGATGTCGAAAGTCGCGGACATTACGCCGGCTGCACGCTCTCCATGCAGGCGCGGCGACAGAACTACCTTGGCTTCCTCGAAGCACCCGAGCACGTCTATGCAGACGACGACTGGGAAGAGCCACGTTTTGTCGGCAGCGGTCTCGAGGACTACTTTCTCGGCGGCTGGTACTTCCGTGACGGTCAGTTCGCCGGGCCAACCCACGGATTGCCGGTTAAGGATGCCCTCAACTCGATGGTCGCCATGTACCGCGTCCACGACTTCGACGCCATTCACTTCCGTCGCCGTTTCCGGCTCGAGTTCCTCAACCCGTTCCGGCCCGCGGATGAACCGTTCCGATTCTCCTCGGTGGCGTTCTGTTATCTAGAGAGCGCAGCCGGCGTGGCGCCCGATCCGCCCGCCGCGGAAGAGCTGCTGTGCTGGTATCGGGTGCGCCAGCGCGATCACCAGAGCATTCCCTGACCGCTGCGAGGCTAACCTTGGCAACTACCTACGACGCAATCATCATCGGGACCGGTCAGGCCGGGCCCGCCCTGGCAGACCGGCTGGACGACGAGGGGCTCAAGACCGCGGTGCTGGAACGGCACCAGTTCGGCGGCACCTGCGTCAACACCGGCTGCATTCCCACCAAGACCCTGGTGGCCAGCGCCCGCGCCGCCCACATGGCTCGCAGGGCTGCCGATTTCGGCGTCCGGGTCGACGGGGAGATTGGCATCGACATGGTCCAGGTGAAGGCGCGGATGAAGCGCCTGGCCGGAGCCTCGACCGACGGGGTGACAGGCTGGATGGAAAGCCTGGACAACGCGACCATCTACCGGGGGCACGGCCGCTTCGCCGGTCCCAACCAGGTCGTCGTCGACGGGCAGCTCCTGGAGGCCGATCGCATCTTCATCAACGTCGGAGGCCGCGCCTTCGTGCCACCTGTTCCCGGAATCGAGGACATCGACTACCTGACCAATTCCACGGTCCTTGAGCTGGACGCGCTCCCGACGCACCTGATCATCGTCGGCGGCAGCTACATCGGCCTGGAATTCGCCCAGATCTACCGCCGCTTCGGCGCCCGGGTTACCCTCGTCGAGATGCTTCCGACGCTCATCCCACGGGAAGACCCCGACGTCTCCGCGGCGGTCCAGGAGATCCTGGAGAGCGAAGGCATCGAGTTCCGCCTCGGCACCCAGGTCACCGGTGTCGAGCAGGACGGGGGTGTAATTACGGCCAATCTGAGCGGCCCCGGCGGCGCCGAGACGGTGCAGGGCTCGCACCTGCTGATGGCTGTGGGCAGGCGCCCGAACACCGACGACCTCGACCTGGACAAGGCGGGAGTAGATGCCGACGAGCGCGGCTTCATCGTCGTCGACGACGAGCTCAAGACAAGCGTCGACGGCATCTGGGCCGTCGGCGACTGCAACGGCAAGGGCGCTTTCACCCACACCTCGTACAACGACTTCGAGATCGTCGCCGCCAATCTGTTCGACGGAGACAGCCGGCGCGTCAGCGATCGCATCCTCTGTTACGGGCTGTTCACCGATCCTCCTCTAGGCCGCGTCGGCATGACCGAACAACAGGCGCGGGAGTCGGGCCGCAACGTCCTCATGGGGAAACGCCTGATGGCTGACGTCGGCCGTGCCAAGGAGCGCAGCGAGACTGCCGGTTTCATGAAGGCGCTGGTGGACGCGGACTCCGGAGAAATCCTCGGCGCCGCCATCCTCGGCATCGGGGGCGACGAGTGCGTGCACAGCCTGCTAGACGTGATGTACGCCAAGGCACCCTACACGACCATTCTGCGGGCGGTGCACATTCATCCGACGGTCACCGAGCTCATCCCCACGATGCTGGGTGATCTCGAGCCGCTTGGCCCGGCATGAGGCAGGACCGACACCTGCATCCCCTGGTCCGGGAGGCCCACAGCCTGCTCCAGACCGGGGCGATGGATCGCCGGGAGTTCATTCGCACTGCGGCGCTGCTCGGCACCAGCGCCGTCACCGCCACTGCGCTCGCCGGCTGCGGCCAGCCGGACGAGACCCGCAAGCCGGCCGCGACCATCCCCTCCTCGCCCCGCCGCGGCGGCGAGCTGCGCGTCGGCTCGGCCGTTCAGCGGGTCGATCACCCGGCCCGCATCTCCTGGGTCGAGGGGGCTAACCAACTGCGGCAGGTGGCCGAACACCTCACCGAGACCGGCGTCGACAACATCACCCGCCCCTGGCTGCTCGAATCCTGGGAGGCCAACGACGCGGTCGATCTCTGGACCCTCAACCTGAGGCGCGGCATCCACTTCAACAACGGCGACGAGCTGCAGGCCGACGATGTCATCTTCAACTTCGCGCAGTGGCTCGATCCAAACGTCGGCTCATCCATGCTCGGCCTCATGTCCTATCTCGACCTGGGCAACGTCGAGAAGATGGATGACTACACCGTCAGGCTCCACCTGAGTCAGCCCCAAATCGCCGTGCCCGAGCATCTCTATCACTATCCCGGCATGATCCTCCACCGCGGCTTCGAGGGCGACTTCATCAAGCAGCCGGTCGGCACCGGCCCGTTCACCCTCGTGGAATATGCCGAGACGGAGCGCACCGTCCTGCAGCGGCGCGAGGACTACTGGAAAACGGGCGCCGACGGTCAGGCCTTGCCCTATCTCGACCGGATCGTCTACCTCGACCTCGATCCCGACACCCGGGTCGCGGCCATGCAGGCGGGGCAGATCGACACCATCTATCAGCCGCGACCGGCCGACTGGCAGGCGCTGAAGGATATTCCCGGAGTCAGCGCCCGGGCAGTGAGCACAGCGCAGACCTTCGTCCTGCGGATGCGGGTCGACTTGACGCCCTGGGACGATGTCCGCGTGCGCACCGCCCTCAAGCTCTGCCAGGACCGGGAGAAGATCCTGCAGCTGGCCTACTTCGGTCAGGGCGATCTAGGGCCCGACGCCCACGTGGCTCCGATCCACCCTGCCTTCTGTGAAAAGCCATGGCCGCAGTATGATCCGCGTCGCGCCCGACAATTGCTGACTGCAGCAGGGTATCCGGATGGCCTCCAAGTCACCTTATCTACCAAGAACGACATGGCCGAACCCGAGATCGCGCAGGCGTTGAAGGAGCTGGCCGCCCCGGGCGGGTTCGACATCAGGCTAGATATCACCGAGCCGTCGAGCTACTGGGAACGCTGGACCGAAGTCGACCTGGGAATCACCGCCTGGACCCACCGTCCACTGGGGACGATGGTGCTGGCCCTGGCCTACACGTCGGACGAGGACGGGAATCCCGTTCCTTGGAATGAGACCCGCTGGGTCGACAGCGAGTTCGACGATCTCCTCAGGCGGGCCGAGGGCACGCTGGACAACGAGGCCCGCCGCCGCATCATGTGCCGAATCGAGGAAGTGATGCAGGAACGCGGACCAATCGGCATTCCGTTCTGGAGAAAGGTTTGGAACATTACCCGCGCCGAGTTCCAGAACGTCCACCCCCATCCCACCTCCTACGACCTGCTCTACGACGTCTGGAAGAACACCTGAGTGATGCCCGCCCTGCTGGTCCGCAGCGTGCTGTCGATGTGCGGGACGATGCTGCTGGTCTCCATCGCCCTCTTCGCGCTGCTCGAAGCCGGCAGCGGCGACGTCACCAAGAAGATCCTCGGAGCCTTCGCCACTCCTGAGCAGCGCGAGTCCTACCGCCGGCAGCTGGGCCTGGACCAGCCCCTGTGGCAGCGCTACGCAAGCTGGCTGGCCGGCAACGACTGGTGGCTGGACGTACGCGTCGGCCACGAGCTGATCACCCTGCCCAACCCCCAGACTGGAGAGAGCGAGTGGTGGGCCTCCACGGCTGTCGGCCCGAGGCGATGGCGGCTGCAGGGCGACCTTCTGCTCGCAATACCACGCGGGGGGGGACCGGCGACGGCGGAGGAGGAGGTGACCTGGCGAACGGCGGCCGACGGAACCGAATTCTTCTGGGGTATCGATGAGACGAATGCGGCAGTCAAGTGGCTACGCGGTGCCGGGGTCTCGACCTGGGTGCTGACGCCGGCCGGTTTCCGCCAGGAGGATGGTGGTCCGGTCGAGTTCATCCCGTTGCAGCAGGGCCTGATCCGCGGCGATCCAGGGCAGAGCCTGCGCACCGGCCGGCCAGTGGCCGCCACCCTGTTTCCACGCCTGCGCAATTCCGCGATCCTCGCCGGCCTGGCGCTGCTGCTCATCATGCCTGTGGCCCTGTGCCTGGGTGCGATCGCCGGCGTGCGCGTCGGCCGCCTCAGCGACCGGTTCCTCTCCATCGGCAGCCTCATCGCCACCGCCACACCCGAGTTCGTCACCGGGCTCGGGCTTATCTTGGTCTTCGGTATCTGGCTGCAGGTGCTGCCCGCAGTATCAGTCTTCGTCGAGCAGGATGCGGTCTGGCGAGACCCGGCTCTCCTCGTCCTTCCGGTGCTCACCCTCACTGCGGTCGAGCTCGGCTACATCATCCGCATGACCCGGACCAGCATGATCGAGGTCATGGAGAGCGGCTACATCCGCACCGCTGTGCTCAAGGGCCTCCCCATGTTCCGGGTCGTGGCACGCCACGCGCTGCGTAACGCCCTGATCGCGCCGGTCACCGTTATCATGCTGCACGTCAACTGGCTCATCGGGGGACTGGTCGTGGTGGAGGCGGTGTTCGGCTATCCCGGCCTGGGTCAGTACATCTACGATTCCGCCCTGTTCGGCGATTTCAACGCCGTCGAGGCAGCCGCCATGCTGCTGGTCGGCATCGCGGTGGCGACCAGGCTGGCCGGCGACCTGGCATACGCCTATCTCAATCCCCGGATCCGCTTCTGACGTGGGTGCGACCACCAGCACCGGCAATGGCGTGAACCCCGTCCGCCCCCTGTGGCTGCCCGGAGGTATCGGCGAATCCCTCATGGGCCGCATCGGCTTCGGCCTGGTCGCCATCTGGTTCGCGGTGGGGCTGCTGTCACTGGTATGGACACCTCATTCTCCGACCGCGACGGACTTCCTGCAGAACGACGGTCCGTCGCTGACTCACCCGCTTGGCACCGACCACCTAGGTCGCGACCTGCTGAGCCGACTGATGGCCGGCACCCAGGTGATCCTCATCAAGACCCGGCTTCCCGGCGACCTGGTGTTCCCTGGAGGCGTCGCATTGTGGGGGGTATTCGGCAGCCTGCTGCTCGGGACGTTTCTCGGACTCAACGCCGGCTACCGCGGTTCCTGGCTCGACCAATCGACCATGCAGGTGCTCGACGCACTCATCGCCTTTCCGCGCATCGTCCTCTACCTGATCGTGATCACGGCGCTGGGACAGGGTGACCTGGTGGTGATCCTGGCCATCACCCTCACCGGAACCCCGGGCATCGCCCGCCTGGTCCGCGGCATGACCCTCGACCTCAAGACCCGGGACTACGTGCAGGCGGCCCGCACCCGGGGCGAGAGCAGCTGGTTCATCATGTACGCCGAGATCCTCCCGAACGTGCGCGGCCCGCTGATCGTCGACGGTACCCTGCGCGTCGGCTACGCCATCTTCACGATCGGCACCCTGGGTTTTCTGGGCATCGGGCTGCCGCCACCCGACCCGGACTGGGGGAGCATGGTGAACGAGGCGCGGCGCTTCATTTTCACCAGCCCATTCGCCCTGTTGTGGCCAGCGGCGGCCATCTCCTCGCTGGTTGTCGGTCTCAACCTCATGGCCGCCAGCCTACAGGAGGCGGACCGTGACTGAGATCAAAGAGGCAGCTTCGCCGGTCCTGGCCATCGATGACCTGACCGTCTCCTACGCTTCACGGCAGGGTGCAACCCAGGCGGTCCGCGACGTCTCACTCCGACTCGACGCCGGCGAGTGTGTCGGTCTGGTGGGCGAATCGGGATGCGGCAAGTCGACGATTGCGTGGTCGATTCTCGGTTACCTAGGCCGCAACGGCGCCGTCGAACAGGGTCGGATCCGCTTCCTCGGAGAGGACCTGGTGGGCAGGGGCGAGAAGGACCTGCGCCGCCTGCGCGGCGACCGCATCGGCATGGTGTACCAGGACCCGCTGCAATCGCTCAACCCGGCCATGCGGATCGGCGATCAGATGGCGGAGGCCCTGACTTTCCACCAGAGCCTGAGGACCGGCGAAGCCCGCGAACGCTGCGAGCAGATTCTCGAGCGCGTCCACCTGCCCAACCCGCCACTCGTGCTCAATGCCTATCCGCACCAGCTCTCCGGCGGTCAGCAGCAGCGCATCGTCATCGCCATGGCGCTGCTCAACAACCCCGCCTTGCTGATCATGGACGAACCCACCACTGCGCTCGACGTCACCGTCGAGGCCACAGTGCTCGACCTGGTGGCGGAGCTGCGACGCGACTTCGATACGGCCATCCTCTTCGTCAGCCACAACCTGGGCGTGGTCGCCCGCATCTGCGACCGGGTGGCGGGCATGTACGCCGGTGAACTGGTCGAGACGGCGGCGGTCGAGCAGCTCTTCCGCCGGCCAGCCCATCCCTACACCCGGGGGCTACTGGCCTGCATTCCCCGACTGACCGGCAACCGCAACGGGCGGCTCTACTCCATTCCCGGGCGCGTCCCCGGGGCAGGCCAGCCCACGCCCGCCTGCCGCTTCGCCCCGCGCTGCCCGCACGCGGTCGAGCTTTGTCACGACGAGCCTCCGGCGCTGCGGGCAGTGGGAAACAGTTACGTCCGCTGTCACTTCGCCGGCGAGCTGGAGAGGCTCGCGAGCGATGCGGGAGAGCGGCGACCACCGGCAGTGGAAGCGCAAGGTGCCCTCCAGGTGACCGGCTTGGAGGCCCGCTACCCGGTCAGGAATGCCTCGCTGCTGTCGATGTTCGGCGGCCCGAGCGCCTGGCTCCGCGCCGTCGACGGGGTAGACTTCGAACTGCCGGCCGGCTCGACCCTCGGCATCGTCGGCGAGTCCGGCTGCGGCAAGAGCACCCTCGTGAAGACCCTCATCGGCCTCGAAGAGACCGCCGCAGGGGAGGCCGAGTTCCTCGGCTTCGACCTCGCTCAGCCACTGCGCACCAGGGATCGCGAGCTGATCCGGGAAGTACAGATGGTCTTCCAAAATCCGGAATCCACCCTCAACCCCTCCTTCAGCGTCGGCCGTCAGATCAGTCGATGCCTAAGGGTGATGGGCGGCGTGCGGCGGGACCGACTCCAGGAGGAGACAGTCGCCATGCTCGAGGCGGTCAAGCTCGACTCCGGCTACTACGATCGCCTGCCGCGGCAGCTCAGCGGCGGAGAAAAGCAACGGGTGGGGATCGCCCGCGCCTTCGCCAGCCGCCCCGACCTGGTGCTCTGCGATGAGCCGGTCAGCGCCCTCGACGTGTCGGTGCAGTCGGCCATCCTCAACCTGCTGCTAGAGATTCAACACGATCACGGCACGACTATGGTCGTGATTGCCCACGACCTGGCCGTTGTACGCTACGTGTCCGACTACGTCGCCGTCATGTACCTGGGTAAGCTGGTAGAGCTGGGGCCGGTCGAAGCAGTCTACGCGCCTCCCTACCACCCGTACACTCAGGCTCTGCTGGCGGCAGCGCCCAGCGCCGATCCCGAGTTACCGGTCGAGACCGTCAGGCTTCAGGGCAACGTGCCCAGCGCCATCGATCCACCGGGAGGCTGTGCCTTTCACAGCCGCTGCCCGCTCCGGTCGCTCCTGCCGGATGCTGGTGCGGTCTGCGAGATCGAGACGCCACCGCAGCGCGAGACCGGACCCGGGCACCACCTGTACTGCCATCTCAAACCTGAACAGCTGGGTGGCTGAATCATCCCGCCGGCGCCAAGCCGGCAAGGTCGGCCGCGATCGTCTGCCCCCGCTGTAGGTCGAATTCCACCTCTACCGAGTGAGCGCAGTAGTCCTGACCGCCGCGGTGACGAGCAGGCCGCCGAGACCGGGTAATCGCCGGTGGCATAGCCCCCCTTGACCTTGTCGGGGGGGCGGTCACCACGTCGACGCCGGCCAGGTCGACGCTTTCGCGTACCATCGTCTCGAGGTCGGCGAACACGGCCGGACGCCTGCCGAGCAATCGCTCTGCCTCATCGGCCGCCAGCTCGGCGTTGTCCTGACCGATGTCGCAAAGGGCCGCCAGCTCCACGTTGTCGTAGCCGGTCTTCGCCAGCTGGGCCATCCCGTAGATGTGCCGGGTCCCATGCCGCCGCCGCCGACAAGTCCGATCCTGACCTTTTCCATGACCTCCTTGGAAACGATCAGCTTCCCATCCCAGACCTCAGAAATTAAGGTCGCTGGTCTGCCGCTCCAATCCGCAACCTTGATCCGGTAATTCCCCGATCGTAGGTTTCGCTACCCGAAGATTCCCCCGGATTCGACATGCACGCGTCCTTCCCCCGTCCGCCGGTCGATGATCGCGCCCTCTACGACCTCGACTTCGGCCGTTTCGCCCGCCCGATGGTCGCCTTCTGCCAGGAGCTTGGCCTCTACGAGCGACTCGCCAACGGGGCGCTGGACATCGCCGCTGTGGCGACGACGTTCGACATCCCGTCGCGGGCTGCGGAAGCGGCGCTGGTGATGTCCGCGGCACTCGGCTTTCTGGAGGTCGACACGGCGGGCCGGTATGCGCTCTCGTCCTGCGGCAGAGCCTACCACTTTCCCTCCAGCCCGTTCTTCCGGCCGATGATCGCCAGGGACCGCGAGATGGCCGAGAATCTGGCGTCGGCGTTCTCCAGCGCGGATCCGATCGATCCGCACGCCGTCAACATCGAGCAACACGCCCACGAAAAGATCGCGGAATTCATCAACCGCATGCACAGCCTGACTCTGCCGGCCGCCAGCGCCCTCGGTGAGCTCGACGTATTCGCCGACGTCGACCACCTGCTGGACGTGGGAGGCGGCTCCGGCTCCCTCTCCTGTGGTCTCGCCGCCCGGCTGCCGGACCTGCACTGCACGATTCTCGACGTCGAGCCGGTCTGCCGCATCGCTGCCGGGAACGCCGGTGATTACGGCCTGGAAGACCGGGTCGACACGGTTGCTGCCGACATGTTCGACGGCGACTGGCCCGGAGGCCAGGATGCGGTGCTCTTCGGTAACATCTTCCACGATTGGGATCCGGAGTCCTGTGGCCGCCTGGCCGCCAACGCCCACGCCGCGCTCAAGCCCGGAGGCCGGATCCTCCTCCACGAGATTCTGCTCAACGAGCGCCGCGACGGCCCCCTCATAGCCGCCTGCATGTCCGTGGCCATGCTCCTCCACGAGCGCGGCAAGCAGTATTCCCTCGCCAAGTTCGACACCATGTTGTCGCAGGCCGGCTTCGTGGACTGCCAGGCCCTTCCCGCCTACGGCCACTACCACCTGGTCGTAGCGCGCCGCCGGTAGGGAAGCGGCATTCGATGGCCATCGACAGATCCGCGCCAGAGCCGTCGACGCCCGACAGGATCGAAGCGCTCAGCCAGGCGGTCTATCCGTCGTTCGCGATGCTCGCCGCCATGCAGCTCGACCTGTTCTCCTGCCTGCGCGACGGACCAGCGGAAGCACCAGCTATTGCCCGGCAGCTGACCGTGGAGGAGAGTCGGCTGCATCCTCTGTTGTACGCCCTGGTCGTGATCGGACTGCTGGACGAGTCGGAGGGGCGTTTCGCCAATTCCGCCGAGGCCGCCCGCTACCTGGTCCGCGGTTCGCCCGACTTCATGGGCGACCGCCACCGGCTCTGGTCCGACGTCTGGCAGTCGGTCTTGCGCACTGCCGATTCGATCCGCACCGGAGTGCCTCAGGCCAGACACTACTTCGCGACCATGCCAGATACGGAGCTGGACGCCTTCTTCAGCGGGCTGCACCCCAACGCCCTGGCGGCCGGACGCGAATTCGGGCGCACACATGACCTGACAAACGTGGGCGAGCTCGTGGATGTAGGCGGTGGATCGGGAGGTTTCGCCCTGGGCCTGGCAGGCGCGCACCCCGGCCTCCGGCTCACCGTCGTCGACCTGGAGCCGGTCACCGCTGTCACTCGGCGTTTCGTCGAGTCGGCACCGGCCGGGGCGCGCGTCGAGATCGTCGCTGCCGACGTCACCGCGCAGCCGCTGCCGGGTCGTTACGACGCGGCCGTGCTGAAGAACTTCATTCAGGTGTTGTCCCAGGAGCAGGCTGCCGGCGCCCTGTGTCACGTCTTCGACGCCCTCAATCCCGGCGGCACCATCTACGTCACCGGTCACATCCTAGAGGACTCGCGCCGCGCGCCGGCCGAGTCCGTGCTTTTCAACATCGTGTTCATCAATATCTACGACGCGGGACGAGCCTACACGCGCGCCGAATATGTCAGCCTACTGGAGCAGGCAGGCTTCGCCGACATAGACTTCCTCGAAGAGGACCTAGTCACCGCGCGCAAGCCGGATCACCATGTTGCCAGCTAGGGTGCCGTCGTGAGACTGCCGGCTATCCTGCTGCTCGCGGCATCAGCTCTATCCTGTAGCGACGAGCCGCGGATCAAGGATCCCGATCTGATCCGGGTCGAGATTGTCGGCATGTACGAATATGAGGAAGGTGGCGCCGGCGTTTTCCTGCAGGGAGATAACCACAGGATCGTCCCCATCGTAATCGGCGACTTCGAGGCCCGGGCACTGAAGCTCGCCCTAGCCGGCCGAACCACGCCGCGGCCCCTGGCCTACGACCTGCTGGAGAAGCTGCTCGATGAGTCCGGCGGCACGATGAGCCGCCTGATCGTCCACAGTATCGTCGACAACGTCTTCCACGGCAGGCTTGAGCTGATCGCCGGCTCCCGCGTGATCGACATCGACTGCCGACCAAGCGACGGCATGGTTCTGGCTACCAGGGCCAAGGCACCGATCTACGTGACCCGCAGAGTCATGGATCAGGCCGGCACCGACAGCCGATCCAGCAAGCGCGTGATGTGGAGGTCGCCACGCTGACCTACTTCAGCAGCAGCAACCGGCGCAGCTCGGTTCGCTCCCCCTGCCGCAGCTGGTAGAGGTAGACGCCCGAAGCCAACTCGCGGCCCGCGTCATCGGTTCCATCCCAGTTGATGCGGTGCGTTCCGCGGGCAGCGTATCCCGAGACCAGGCAGGCGACGCGCTGGCCGGTCAGGTTGAAGACCTCCAGTTCCACTTCACCCGGCGCGGTCAGCGAGTAGGCGATACGCGTACCGCGGTTGAAGGGATTGGGATGGTTCTGCTCGAGTGCAGGAATCGTCGGCTGCTCGCCGGCGCTGGCTACTGCCGTCGCGCGCGCGGCCCAGAACCGAAAGGCCAGCAGTCCCTCGATGCTGTCTGCGACGTACACCAGCCCGTCATCGTGCGGGTGCGCGCCCCATGCCAGCGGCGAGGGATGGTATCCGACCTGCAGCGGCTCCGCCGGTGCGGTCAGGTCGAAGACCCGGAGCCCGGCATCGTAATACGCCCAGTACAGCAGACCGTCGCGGGCCATGGGATTGTGGGGGCCTAGGATGTCGATAGCCGGAGGCCCTTCAGCGCCAAAGCTGTACACCAGCTCTGGCTGCCGTGGGTCCCGCGCGTCCACGACGTGCAGCCGTTGCTCCCAGCCTCCGAACTCCTGGTTGCAGTAGATGTACCCGTCCTCGAGCCAAGCGCTGTGCAGGCCGGTTGAGAAACGAACTACGGCTAGACTCTCCGGGTTATCCGGATCGTCGAGGCTGAGAAGCTCCAGTCCACCGTTGCGGTCGTCGAAGTCGCTAACCATGGCGATGTCATCCCGGATGGAAATATCGTGGACGACGTTGCTGAGCTCAGCGCTCAGCCAGCGCCCAGAAACGACCGGGTTGGCCGGATCGGAGATGTCCAGGATGGTGATACCCGGGCTCGAGGAATGGGCCAGGTACGCCCGTTTCTCGTACACGTCGAGGTTGTGCACGCCCTGCCATCCAGGCTCGGCGTACCCAGCCAGGATCACCGGATTCCCGGGATCGGCGACGTCGACGATGACGACCCCGAAGTCGCTGCCCCGGTCCTGCACGCCCACGACCGCGAGGTTGCCTTCGATCTTGACGTCGATGGCTGGTCCCGGCATCGGCACCCGGGCAACTTCCCGCATCTGCTCCGGGCGCGCGATGTCGACTACGTGCAGGACGTGGGCCCACGAGCCGACGTACGCGTGGCTTCCCACAACGTAGAGGTCGGCGGTCAGAAGATCGCCCTGCGGGGTTGCCACCGGACGGGACATCTCAAGATCCCGTCCGAGGGCGATTCGGCCTACGAGCTCGAGGTTGACCGGGGCGTATGCAGCCGGAGCCTCGCGCAGCCCGGCGACGATCCGCTCGCCTTTGTCCTCTTCGTGGCCGTGGGCCGTCCCCACCGCCGCTAGTGCTGCGGCCGCCAGCACCAAGACCACGAAACGACGGCGTCTCAAGTGTATTCGCACGCTGGCACGGCCTTCCACTACGATATCATCCTCATCTCTGATGACACGCTGGGGGCAAGGAGGTTTCGCCCATGGCAACTAGTAGCTGGAACTGGCGCCCGGCTCTATATTCGCCCCTGGCCCGTTCCGTGCACCCCCAGCGAGGGACTTCCCCGACATTCCTCCCACCCATCTGTTCACGCTCGACAACGGCCTGCGTCTGATCGTGGCCGAGAACCCGGTCGTTCCGGCCGTCGCGGTAGGCATGTGGACCGATGTAGGCGTCTGCGACGAGCCCGCCGACAGGCGCGGCATCGCCCATTTTCTCGAGCATATGATGTTCCGCGGTTCGCACCACGTGGACTCGGAGGAGCACGCCCTTACAATCGCGCGTATGGGCGGCGACTGCAACGCCTTCACCAGCCCCGACGCCACGGTCTACCACGAAACGGTGCCGCCCGGCGATCTCGACGAAGTACTCCGGCTAGAAGCCGACCGGTTCCAGCGACTGCGACTGACGGCCGAGCACGTGGAGATCGAGCGGCGGGTCATTCTCGAGGAGCTGCGGGTTCGCGAGAACCAGCCGATCACACGGGCAGTAATGCGCATTCGAGAGGAGATCGGTCGCGGGCATCCGTACGCGCTGGAACCACTCGGGCGCCGCGGCGACATCGAAAAGATGGCGCAGGAGGACCTCGAGCTCTTCTACCGCGCCAACTATCGGCCCGACAGGCTGGTCATCGCCATCTGCGGAGATGTCACCGACAACGTCGTGCTCGAGCTCGTCGAGCGCCACTTCGGCGCATGGCACCCACCAGCGGCCGCACCCGGGCCACCGGTCCCAGCCTATGAGCCGGCGAGCGGCACCCTCAGCTGCCGGCTGCCCCTGGAGATCCCCATAGCCGCCCGGGTCCACCGGACGCAACCGCTTGCTCAGATCGACAAGCCGGCGATCGACCTGCTAGTCGCCCTGCTCTCTTCCGGCAGCTCATCCCCCATCCGCGAGGCGCTGGTGCGCCGCCGCCGGCTCTGCATCGAGGCTGGCTGCGTCAACATGACCGGGGCCCGTGGCGGCATGCTCGTGGTCTTCGGCGCCTTCATGCCACCGGGGCGCCATCGGACACGCCACGCAGTCATGAAAGAGCTAACCGGCGAGCTTGCGACGGCTGGCCCCGACCCGGTCCGCTTCGCGCGCCACCTCAAGCGCTTCCGCAAAACCCGGGCGCAGGACATCTACTCCTGCCACCGCCGGATGATGGGACTCGGAAACGCCGAGATCCTCGAGGGCGGTTATGGCCAGTACGAAGAAGGACTGACGGCCCTCGCCGACGTGGCCCCCGCGCGCATCCGCGCCGCCGCCGCCGAGCTGCTGCGACCGGAGAACACGCTGGAGCTCAACATCACCCCGGAGAACAGCTCCTGGTGGACATGGCCGGCCGGTCTGTTGACGAAGCTGTGGCCCCGGTGAGCCGGCGGTTGCTGCCGGTAGTCGTCGCCCGCGCCGCGGGCGCTTCCCTGCTCGTGGCCAGCCGGCGCGACGCACCACTGGTCACGGTGGCACTCGAGTTCAACGGCGGCCATGCCGACGACCCCCGCGACCGTCCCGGGCTGGCCGATCTCGCCGCCTCGCTCTGCAACGAGGGGGGTGGGGGTATGCCCCCTCTCGAGTGGCACCGCCGCCTCGACAACGACGCGATAAGCATGGAAATCCAGCCCACCGCCGTCCGCTGGGTAGCCCGTCTCAGCTGCCTGGTCGAGGACCTGGACGAGGCCGTCGACCTGTTCGCTCACTGGCTGGAGGCACCAACCTTGCCGGCAGACGAATGGAAGCGGCTAGTCAAGAGCTACCGGGCCGGCGCCCGCGAGCAGTGGGCGCAGCCGATCGGCGTGGTAGATGCGCTCTCCAGCGTTCAGGTATTCGGGTTCGGCCACCCGATGGCCCATCCGGCCCACGAGAAGTCCTACGCCCAGAGCCGCTATGAGGAAGCTTGTGACGTCGCCCGCGGAGCCCCGTGCCGGGAATCGGACATCATCGCCATGGTCGGCGGGGATATCGACCAGGATACCGGTCTCGAACTACTACGCCGGCTCATCGACAGACTCCCTGCCGGCACAGCCGTACGCCCGAGGGAACCGGAGCCGGCTGGTGCGCGTCACGACATCTGGATCCTAGACAACCGTGAGATCGACCAGGTCTACTTCGCCCTCGGGCGCGTCGGCAGCCGGGCGGGTGATCCCCAGCGCATGGCGCTGCGCCTGGCCGACTACGCGCTGGGCAGCGGCGGCTTCTCGTCGCGGCTGATGAAGCGGGTGCGTTCGGAGATGGGCCATACCTATTCCATCGGCTCGGCACTGACGATGGACCAGGTACTCGGGCCGTTCCAGATCCAGAGCTTCACCCAGACGACCAACCTCGCGGCAATGCTGGAGCTGATCTTCAGCGAGCTGGAGGCAATCGCCAACGACGGCTTTACCGCCGACGAGGTCGACGACGCGCGCCGGCACCTGCACGGTTCGCTGCCGCTCCACCTGACCAGCCCGGAGGTAATCCTGCGGGTGACGGCGGACGGCCTTCACGCCGGCCTCGGACTGGAAGATCTGGAGGCGGACTGGAACTCAATCCCCGACATCACACGAGATGACGTCAACGCGGCCGCGCGCCGCCTGCTGGGAGATTTTCGACTGGCACTGATCGGCCCGGCCGACCAGCTCAGGTCACAGGTAGCCGATCGTGGCTCGATCGCCGAGTTTCCCTTCGGCAGCGCGCCCGACTGCTGGGCGACATGAAAGTTCCGGCTGCGGGCAGGAGCACCGCGGACCAGCATGGAGGAGTTCGCAGTTGAGCACACTTGACTTCAAGGCGCGGGTGCCGGTCATCGACGCCAACATTGGCGTCGGGCACCGCCACGATCGGCCTGGGCCAATTTCAGACCGCAAGGACCTGCTCAGCGAGATGGGGCGCCACGGAGTGGAGCGCGCCGTCGTCTACCACCTGCAGGGCGAGAGCATCAGCCCTGTCGAAGCCAACGACGATATGCGTTCACAGCAGGGCGATGGGGGCGTGCTGCAGCACCAGTGGATGGCGGGGGCGAGCCGACAATCGCTCGACCAGTTGCGCGCCATGCACGCGGCCGAGCCGCTGACCAGCGTCCGCATCAACAACACCGATAAACCATACAATCCGTTCAGCCACTGGATCTACGGCGACCTCCTGGAATGGTGCGCGGCAGCCGGGATCCCGGTTTGGGTGTCCGTCGCTGACGCCGACTGCAGAGATCTCCTCGAGACCCTCACCCGCTTCCCCGACCTCGTGACCGTCCTAGTGGGCGCCCACTACGTGGACGCCCTGTTCGTCCGTCCCCTGCTGCGCACCCTGCCCCTGGCCCACCTGGAGCTGAGTCGCTACGAAGTCCTTGGCGAGATTGAAGCCCTCGGCCGGGAGTTCGGGGTCAAGCGCCTGGTCTACGGCTCCTTCTACCCGCGCTACCAGATGGGCCCGATGCTATTCTACCTGCACCATCTCGATCTGACCGAGGACGAACTGGCCGCGATCTGCGCCGGCAATGTGGAGGAGATTCTCGCAGGGAGGCGGAGATGATCGACAACTCACCGGTGATCGATTTCCACGGCCACGTGGGCAGGATGGACGAGTTTCTGGCCTGGGACGACCCCGAGCTCATGCTGCATGCCATGGATGCTGTCGGGATAGACCAGTCCTGCGTGTTCAACGTCTGGCACCCGCACGGAACCGGCGGTAACGACCGCACGGCCGCCTTCGTCGCCCGTCATCCGGATCGCTTCATCGGCTTCGCATACGTTTCGCCGACCGTTCCCGGCGGCATGGTCGAGGAGCTGACGCGAGCCGTCGACGAACTCGGGATGCGGGCGATCAAGATCTATCCCCCATTCGGCTCATATCCTCTCGATCACGCGGCGTGGGATCCGATCTACGCATTCGCTGCCGAGCGCGGCCTGGCGATAATCTCTCACACCGGCGGAGAACCAACCGCGAACCCGGCGGACTTCGGCAGGGCTGCAGCCCGGTTTCCGGGTGCAAACTTCGTCGCCGGCCATTCCGGCAACGCCGAGCCCTACCGCTCGCAGGCCATCGTTGCGGCGCGTAGCACTCCGAACTATTTCCTGGAAACCTGCTCCACCTTCCGTACCCCGGGCGTGATCGAACAGCTGGTGGAAGGGGCGGGCGCCGACCGGGTTCTCTATGGCTCCGACATCCCGCTGATGGACCCCCGCGCCCAAATCGGCAAGATCATCACCGCCGAAATCGACGAAGAAGCGAAGAAGCTGGTGCTGGGTGGCAACGCCCGGCGCCTGCTGCAACTGTGACCGTGACCAATCAATTCCGGAGGATGAATCAATCGTGAGCAAGTTGAGAGTAGGAGTGATCGGCTGCCGCGGCATCGGCGTTCGCCACGCGGCCGGGCTGGAGGACCTGGACAACGTGGAGCTGATAGCGGGCTGCGACCTGTCTGGCGACGAGCTGAAGGTCTTTACCGAGAGCCACGGCGCTCGCTGGCCCAATCTGCAGACGTTCAGCGACAGCGACGAGATGCTGGCCAAGTGCGATCTCGACATCGTCACCATCGCCACCGGCGACAACACCCATACCAAGCTAGTCCTCGCCGCCGTCGAGGCCGGTGCCAGGGGTATCTTCTGCGAGAAACCGCTTGCGACCTCTCTCGAGGAAGCCGACCGCATGGTCGAAGCCTGTGCCGCCAGTAACACCATCCTCTCGGTCGACCACACCCGTCGCTGGATGTCCAACTGGACCCACGCCTGGCATCTGATCCACGAGCAAGGCGCGATCGGCGAGGTCCAGTACGTTATCTCCCAGCTCACCGGTCCGCGGGCGATGCTCTTCCGCAACGGCACCCATCTCCTCGACATCATCTGCTATTACGCCCAGTCCGAGCCGCTCTGGGTGATGGCCGACCTGGAGGAGGGGTTCGAGGATTACACCGAGTACCGGGGCGACGGCGGGAAGACTCCGGAGAAGGAGCCAGCCGCCAGCGGCTACATCCGCTTTGCCAACGGGGTTCGCGGCTTCTTTCCCTGCGGTACTAAGAAGGCCAGCAAGGCGGCCGCGTCTGTCCAGGTAATCGGCACCGAAGGAGTCATATCCCTGGGGTCTAACACCCTCGCCATCACGCGCGACGAGGAGACCGAGCAGGATATCACCCCCCCACTCCAGAAGTACGAGGGCATCGTCGCCGGTGTCCGGGAACTGGTGCGGCTGGTGGCCGAGGGCGGCACGCCAGTCTCGCCGGGGACCGAGGCAGTTAAGGCGATCGAGATCATCAGCGGCTTCCTCGAGTCGCAGCGGCAGGGAAACGCCCCCGTTCAGATCACCAGCCTCAGGACCTAACGGGAGGCGGCCTCCAGAAGGCGCCGGCGCACGTCGGCGAACCGGTCAGGATTGCGCAGAAAGTCGGTGCGGCTGCTGGCGACCTCGGCGACGAGGTCCGCAGCTGCTGCCGGTGGCACCAATCTAAGGAGTTCGAGCTCCTCGATACCGTCGCGGATGTTCTCCAGCCGGATCGTCGTCACCGGCCCGTCCGGGCCGGCGTAGAGCAGATCCCCGGCGCCGTTGTTGGTCCGGAAGGAAGCCGGATCCCAGTTGGTCCGGTTCCCGCGCTCCCGCCGCAGCAGCTCGCGCTGCCGCGGCCATCGGTTCACGGCGTAATACAGGAAGCCGTCCACCTCCCATCCGTGGCTCATCCACCAGAGCAGGCGGGCTTCCAGAGCAGCCGATTCGACGAGCCAGTTGGCATACGGGTAAAACGGCGTGTGCGCGACGTACCACCAGACCTCGTCGCCCGCGGCTCGGGCCCGCGCCGCCTGGCTCCGGTCGTAGGCCGGAATAAGCGGCACCCAGATGTCGACCACCGCGCCGAGTCCCGTGACCACGCCGTATCCAGGGTCCACAGCTGTGGTCATCGTCTTCACGTCGGGGAATCGGTCCTTGAAGAAGGCGAACGCCTGCGCGAGACGACCGAACTGATCGAGTTGCACTTCGTCGAAGCCGTACAGGTAGGCGCGATCGACCAGCCCCCTGCGGCGCAGCTCGGCGACGTAGGGCTCGAGCTGGGCGGCGACTTGCTCGAGCTGCTCGGTCGTGCCCATCTCCTCCGCCTTCAGGTACCACAGATTGAAGGCGTTGAGCCGGCCGGCCCCGACAAGCTGCTGGATCAAATCCAGATCCGGCGGTTGCCGCCTGTAGAGATGGTCCAGATTGAGCCGATGAGCGGTGATGAGATCGACGTAGCGCCCGTAGACCTCGGGGCCAATCTGGCCACCGTAGAGCCGGTCCAGCGCGTGGTCGTAGAGTGAAAAGGCCGTGCGCACGGTGTGCTCGCGCGGCACCTGCGCAGCGTGGACCCTCACCTGCAGCGGCAGTGTCCCCGTGGCCCCGGATGCCAGCACCACCCGCAAGCCGCCGATGTACACGCCTGGGTCGGTCTCGGGCTCGGTCCGCACGGACAGCCACACGGGCGCGCACTCGGAGCCGATCGCGATCAGCGAGTCGGCAGCCAGCAGCGGGTCGGGCCACCAGCCGACGTGCTCGACCGGGTATTCATCCGGCTTCCGGGTGTTCACGTAGCCGACCTGGAAAATCCGCACGCTGCCAGCGAACCGGACCCCGCTTTCCTGGTGCCGCAGGGGCTCGACAGCCAGCTGCAGCGCGAGGGAATCGACGCGGGCCAGGAACACCACCTGTGCCCCTTCCTCTTCGTTGCGTGCCACGTCCAGGCTCAGGACCGGCGCTTCTCCGGCCGCGATCCGACTCCAGCCGAAGTAGGCGCCTCCGGCGGCTGGCCTGTGGCAGTGCAGCACTTTTTCTGTCGCCGGCTCGTACCAGGCGGCCAGGCTCTCGCGCCTGTCCGGGGGCGAGACGCTGAAGGTACCAAGAGTAGCCATAGACGCTTCACCCGCGGTGTCTGCGCGAGCAGTTACCCGGTAGTTGCCCGGAGCCAGATCCGCAGCAGGTCGCCACCGGACCTCGTACCCGTCTCCGGCAGCCGAATCTACGGCGCCCCGGTCATCCTCGAGCGCCAGCCGCCAGTTCTGCCACCGCTCGAGGCGCCCGCTGATCTCCACATCGCCGCCGCCAAACGGATCCGCGAACAGGGAGACAGGCTCGAGGCTGGCCGGCAACCGCAGGAGCTCGATCGGCCCCAGGATCAGCGGATAGGTGGGCACCGGCTGGCTCATGTATAGATCGAACCGCACGAGCCGCTGAACGTCGAGCTCGCGGGCCAGGTGCGAGATGGAAACCCGACACACTCGCTCCCCTCCTGCCGCGATGCCGAAGAGGCGGATGGCGCGGGTGCCGCTGCCGTCGTCCAGGCGCAGCTTCACCAGCGCCGGAACTGCCCCCCGGTTGGCGACGGTGAAGCGCAGCTCGTTGTAGGGAGTCCAGTCGGCCTGGTCGGAAGGCAGGTAGAGGCGGGCACTGGGCCACTTGCCGCGCCAGCGCGACCAGCGGGGATAGATGAGGCGGACGGCACCGTCCTTGAGCCAGGCACCATCGACCTGGCGGAAGTCCCAGGCGTCCAGAGTCTGTGGCACGGCGAAGTCGGCAAGGGCCAGCGACGCAGGCTGCGGGACCGCTGCCCGCAGACTGGAGCAGCAGGCCAACAGCGCCACCGTCAGCAGCCGGCGACCTGCCCGCGTCAGTCCCTGATATCCGGAGCTACAGGACAAGTCGGGCAGACGCCCTTCACCTGCTGGCGGCGTACGTCGAACAGGTCGCGAGCCAGAACCAGCGTGCAGTCGGCGGCGCCAATCTTGCCATGCTGCTGCCGCCCGCGCCGATCGAGAGTCTGGTCCATCCGCTCGAGCGCCACGGGACACGTCGCATTGCGCCAGGCCAGGCCCGGCACTTGTCCCACGGCACCGTGGTCATCGACCACCGAATAGGAGTTGGCGAAGGCATCCAGGCAACCGCAGGGAACCGCCATTTCCGCAACGTGGTAAGCGGTAGAAGTGTCGTGTTTGACGCCGAGAGACAGGATGTACCCCCCACCGTGCACGAGGCGGCCTATCGGACTCTCGGCCGCCCAGATACCGTGCTCGACATGATCGCGACAGTAATCCTCGGCGCGGCGACCGATGGCTGCAACCGCGTGGGTCGGATGATCGCTCCGAACCGCATCGGCGCGCCGCCAGCCGGCATCCGGGATGGCGCCGTTTATGCAGGGGGTGGTGAGCCGGTTGTAGACGGCCGCCCGTCCGTGGTTGAAGGAGGGCAGGAGCACGGTGCCGGAGCTTCCGACCGCGGCCACCAGCGCATCGACGACGGCCTCCGCTCCCCCGACCACCCGGCCGATACTAGACAGGGAGCTGTGGACCATTACGTCCATGCCCTTTTCGACGCCGAGCTGGCGCAGATCGTCGACCAGACGGCCGCGGTTCACCATCTGATCCGGACGGCTCAGCGCAACGTAACCCAAGTCTGCATGGGCGGCGAAGAAGTCGACGACCTGCTCCGCCCGCACGTCGGCTCCGGCGCCAGCCGCCTCCCCGGCGGCCACCTCGGCGATCTGCGCCAGGTTCCGCTTTCCATCTGCCCAGTACAGGGTCCAAGAGGAGAGACCGGTCGCCGCGATGCGCGCCCAGATCGCCTCCGGCGTGTTGTGGCTGTCCGGCGTGATCGGAACCAGGCGGCGTGGCACGGCTCGCGCCGCCGCCGGCACCGGTTGCCGTCGCCGCCTGCGGACCGCTGGCCGGGCGGTCACCGCCGCGGCTCTCGCGGCCAGCTCACGCTCGCAAGCGCTGAGGGCACCTACGATTTCCCGACGCTCTCCCCCCCACAGCCAGCGCTGCAGTCTCTTCAAACTCTCGTGGTGCCCCGACCGAACGAACTCCACCCGCTCGCGGCTGCGGACGCCGTGGAGATCTCCCAGGCAACGGTCAGTTTCCATCCGTGCCAGTTCCAGTACCTCGGCGGTACCGGCGTTGGCCAGGTAGTGGGTGTAGCCGGCAACCGCCGCGGCACTAACCGCGAGCCCGTCGGCGCTGAGCAGAGTCGGCAGGTCGGCCGAGGAGTGGTAGGCGTCCCAGGATCCGCCGTCGGCACGAAAGTGGGTCGTGAGCCAGGGCATGGGACAACCGTACTGGGGATCGCCCAGCAACGTGTCAGCCGTGGAGACGAACTCGCCTTCGAAGAACCTGTAGCCCGGGTTCTTCCGGCGCAGTGTCGCGCGAACGATGGGCGCCGCGACACCGTTGACGAATCCAGCCGACATGGGCACGGTCGCATGCAACTCGAGCCGGCCATCGCAGACCGCCGGCTTGGCGCCGACGGTGTCGACGTTGTATCCGGCCAACGGCGTCCCCAACCTGCTGACCCGTTCGAGGTAACCGAACAGGCCGTAACACTCGTAACCGTGCAGCAGCCGGATGGTCCGGCGCGGCCGCTGAATTGCCCCGGCGCCGATGAGGTGCTCGATGACCTCGGCCACCTCCACGCAGACTGCTACCCCGGCAGCATTGTCTATGGCGCCCGGCTCGGCGCTGTGGGCAAAGGCCCAGATCTCCTCCTCCGGCATGTCGGCACCGCGAATGCACCCACTCACCGCATCGTGGCTACCGACGTACTTCCGCGCATTGACCCGGGTGCGGACGGTCAGAGTGCCATGGCGCGCGATCGCCCGCCGCAACCGCCGCCCCTGGCTGTGGGACACCACCAGTCCGACCATGCGGCTGGTGGCGGCCGCCCGCGGCAGGCCACCCCAGCCGAACTTCACCCAAGCCAGGGCGTTGGGGTTGTTGGGCACCAGCTGGTCTACCAGGATCCCCGCCGCTCCCTTGCGGGCCAGGCGGGAATAGGCATCCCTGGACGTGAGCCCGGTCACGACCGTCCTGCCGTCGAGTCCTCCTTCCGGCAGGCGATCGATCTCCTCCTCCGTGTCGACGGCCACCAGGGTGGTGACCATACCCTCACGGGGAGTAGCAGCCGTCCACTGCACCGCGTGCCACGGGTTGTCGTTGAAGTCGAGCAGCCGCTCACGGAAGGGATGGATGACTTCGAGGCTAGCGGAGCTGATGTCCTGCGCTTCATGGATGATCCAACGACCCGAGTCGGTCGGTCCGCCGGTGGGAATCGGCTCGACCTCGACCTCGGCTCCTGCGGCTTCGTAGCGGGCTTGCAGCGTCCTGGTCGTCTGATGGAAACGGTCGAACGAGTTCCAGCGGTCCGTTTCGACGATCTCTCCAACCCGCTCCAGGACCCGGCGCCCGCGGCAAGCCTGCAGCAGCTGGGGTTGGATCTGGCGACAGAATCGCCTCAGGCTCGGCGGAATCGATCTGGCCATCATGTTCCTCGGTCTCTGTATGGGGTCATCAAGGTAGGTCGGCCACCGTCTCCGGCCAAGCTCGGTGGCCGCGAGACAGCCTGCCATCGCTCCCTCTTTGACCTAACTTTCCCGCCATGAGCGCAACCGAAATCGACATCGCCCAGATTCTGGCGCCGCACCGCGATCGGATCGAGACCCGGTTGATCCGGATCGGTTCAGGACTCATCGAGGCGACCGACGCGCTCCTCTCCGAACTCCTCCCCCCGCCCCCATGGCTCCTGTACGCGGATGGCAACACCTGGAAAGCGGCGGGAGAGAAGATGGCAGCCGGGCTCGCAGCCAGGAAGATCCCTTACGCCAAGTCCCTATTCGAGACGTCGGAACAGCCCCTCGTGGCCAGTGACGCGGAAGTGGAGTCGCTCACGTCGCGGCTGGCCGCCAGTGGTGCCAACGCCCTGGTCGCAATCGGTTCGGGAACTATCAATGACGTCGCCAAGCTCGCCAGCCTGCGCAGCACCCGGCCCTACGCCGTGATCGCTACCGCCCCCTCGATGAACGGCTACACTTCGGCCGCCGCCGCCCTCCTTTCCGCGGGAGTCAAGGTCACCACGCCTGCTCGCGCACCGGTCGCCTGCCTCTTCGATCTGGACGTCGTCGCTGCAGCACCACAGCGGATGATCGCCGCCGGGTTCGGCGATCTGCTGTCTCGCGCGGTCAGCATGGCCGACTGGCGCCTGAGTCACCGGCTGCTCCAAACACCCTACGATCAGGAGTCGGCAGACCTCATGACGGCGGCAGCCGACCTCGTCGAAGAGATCGAGGCGGGATTGCGCGTTCGCGACCACGCCGCCGTGGCCAGGCTCTGCGCCGCCCTGTCTGTATCCGGCGCCGCGATGGCGCTGGCCGGCTCGTCAGCTCCAGCCAGTGGTGGCGAGCACCTGATCAGCCATTACCTGGACATGACGGCGATCGCGCGCGGGCTCCGGCACGACCTCCACGGCTGCCAGGTCGGGGTCGCCACCCTGGTTACCGCCGGGATGTACGAACGGCTTCTGCAGCTGGCTCCCGGGGATATCGATGTCACCACCGCGACAGACCATCACCCTACCTGGGAGGAGTACGCCCTTCTCGTCGAAGGGCATTTCGGCCCCATGAGTGACGACCTGCTGGATTTGACCCGACCGACCTACCCCGAAACCGCAGATCTCCCGGAACGCCTCCTGCACTTCCGCAACCAGCTGCCCGGCCTGCGACGCGAGCTCGCGCACAGCCTGTATCCCGCCGCGCATCTGCGGCGGCGGCTGCGCGACGCCGGCGCGCCAACCAGCTTCGCCGAGGTCGGCGTCGACCCCGCGTGGGCGCGTGACGCCATCCTCCACTGCAAGGACATCAGACCCCGATACACCATCCTGCACCTGGCCCACGAGCTCGGCCGGCTCCAGCTCTGGGGTGCTGAACTATTGGCAAATCAGAGGATATAAACCATTACTGAACAGATATTTAACACATGTATCCACCAAGGCATGGAGCCCCTTGAGCGAAGCCGACTACAACGATTTTAGCCGTGACGAGCTGATCGCCCAGTTGAGGAAGAAGAGGCAAAACGGGGGCGCCCCTCGACCATCGGCTACACCGGAGACCATCAGCGCCAGTTACCGGCGACGGCGTCGGCATCCCCGCAGATCTGGACTAGGAGAATCCTTCCAGCCTTGAGCTCAAACTGCTGTCCACCCTGGCTGCGCAGCCAGGTGACCGTCAACCGGAATTCCAGAACCCGGGTCGCGCTAGAACGCCCCTAAGCTCACCAGTAGCGGCTGGTAAGCCGACGTCTCGGGTGGATGTCTGGGATTGTTCGGTAGAAGCCGGGCTGGAACCCGGCGGCGCGGCTTTACTCGGCGCCGCCCAGCGCGCACATCGCGGCGATGATCAGGTTGACCGTCATAGGCACGCAGACGAATACGGACAGGGCGGTTCGCCATTCTTCGCCTCAAGCCGACTGCTTTCTCCCCATCATCGACCGGTTAGCAGGTTTCTGCAGAGGTTTTCCATCCGCTCCTTCAATAACTCGAAGTTTCTTCCCGCTGCTCGATCCATTCTGAGGTCAGCGGCAGCAGCGAGCGCTCGTCCACCAGCGTCCGCAGCCGGTCCACGTTGTCGCACGCCTTCTTGAACATAACCTCACTCTCCCGCCGGGCCCGCAGCAGCTCGGCGGCAATCTCCATGGCTGCCAGCACGGCCAGTTGCGCGCGCTGCCGGCCACCCGAGCGCGCGGCGACCTCGGCCATCCGGCGATCGACATAGCCGGCGACCTTCCGGATGTCCACGTCGTTGTCACTGGCGATCCTGAATTCCTCGCCGAAGATCCGGACCGATTCGGTGCGCTGCTGATTTTTCGTGCTCATTTCCATCTGCTCTCCTGGCGACCGGTGTTCTCTAGATCGGCCGAGACGGCGTTTTATTCAACCGTAGTATCATTTGATACCAATGAAGCAGACTACTGGGCCCCAAACTGGTTCCAGTGAGGCGGCAGGATTCGATTGACAGTCGAGAGGTATATCCTTACCCATCTCTGACCACTCTGCGTCCGCCTGGGAGCGCAACCGCAGAGCAGAGATCAGGAGAGCAACTTTGCCGAAATACCGCGGCGCCGTCATCGGACTTGGGTGGATGGGCCTGCTCTACGACCTGGGCCAGCGGATGGGCACCTGGCACGTCGACGACGTCGACCGCCCGACACCGACCGCCCTCGAGGTCGACCGGAAATTTCACTTCCACGAGTTCCACAACGCCCGCAGGTTCCCCACCAGCTATTGCGAAGCCCTCCACGACCGCAGCGAAGTCGAGCTCGTAGCGGCTGCCGAGCGCGACCCCAAGCGGTTGCGGATCTGTGGCGAGCGCTACGGCATAGATGCGCTCTACGCCGACGCATTCGAAATGCTGGAGAAGGAGCGACCCGAAATCGTCGGGATCGCCACCAACACCAAGGGCCGTGCCAACCTGACCTGCTGTGCCGTCGAGAACGGCGCCAGAGGCATCATCACCGAGAAGCCCATCGCGATCACGCTCGAGGAAGCCGACCGCATGGTCGGCAACTGCGCCGACGCCGGTGTACCACTTTGCGTAGGCGCCATCTCGACCAGCCATCCCTCCCTGGCGCAAGTGAAGGAACTGGTCGCCGCCGGGGCCATCGGCCAGGTGGTTTCGATGGAGGCGTCGTCGAACACCAACATGTCGCAGCACCAGAACTGGGCCTACTTCGTCGAGGACAGGCCGGCCTGGGTGGTCGGCTT
>CAYWBJ010000220.1:0-1591 GCA_964456165.1 uncultured Gemmatimonadaceae bacterium
GGCCCTACGGCTATTTCACCAGCCAACAGCGCTGCGAGTTACCGGGCAAGCTGTTTCGCGCCCGGGCCTCCGGCACGGACGGCGACCGGCATCACTTCCTAACGCCCGCCTTTTGGGGCGCCGTCAACCGCTACCGTATGATCGACGGCCGACTGCACTACGCCTGGCGCGTCCGGGTGCCGCAACGCCGCGTCGCGGGCGCACGTTTCTCCTACGTCCGCCCTTCAGACGGCCCCTGGGAACTCTGGTGCAACCGCGACGGACCCGGCACCGTCGAGTGGACGTTGCGCCTGCTCGACGGCAGCTCCTGGACCACCCGGACGGCGACCGCCCATCCTGGCGAGGATGGCTGGATGGACGTCCGGATCACTGCCGATCCCCGGCAGTTGACCCTGCAGCTCGACCAGCAGCCGTGGGTCACCTGCGACCACGACGCATACGTCCAGCCGTTCCACGTACAGTTTGGAAGCGGGCAGTCCCGAGCGGGCGGCGAGGAGGTGGTAAGCGAATTCCGCCACGTCTACCTCGACAACCTCCCCTATCCCCATCCCGGCGTCGAGTTTGACGAGGGGCCAGAGGACCTGCGGCCCGCCGATGACGCTTTCTTGGGATACTTCCAGCTCGCCACGCCAGAAGTGCCCCGCGCGTCGGAGGGCGACATGGTCATGTTGAAAGACGGTCGGCTGTTGTGCATCTACGGTCACTACCACGCCGGCGAGGGCTGGGACCTGTCGCCGGCGTATCTGGCCGCGACAACCTCCGACGACGGGGGGCGCACCTGGTCGGCGCCGTGCCGGATGATCGGCATGGAGGAAGGATCGGCCGACAATGTCATGCTTGTGAGCTTGTTGCGGGCCGCCGACGGCGACCTAATCATCGCCTACGCCGACCAGACGCCCGAGATGCTAACCAGGGGCATGGTGCTGCGCCGCAGCTGCGACGACGGCCAAACCTGGTCGGCGCGCCAGCCGATCACACCCGACAACGGCAACATCCACCAGGCCAACAACGCGTGCCTCATAACCTTGAAAAGCGGCCGCATCGTGCTGGCTATGCGGGAGTACGTCGACGGCATCCGCCGACCGTACGCCCTGTTTAGCGACGACGGCCACCGCACGTGGCAGGCCGGTCGTCACGTGCCCGCCCCCGGACTGACCAACGAACAGCGGCGCGGCCAGAATGTCAACGAGCCGTCGATCTGCGAGCTAGCCGACGGCCGACTGCTGATGACCATGCGCTCCATCGCCGGCGGGCAGTTCTTCTCCTGGTCAAGCGACCAGGGCGAGACGTGGACGAAGCCCGTGCTCTCGCCGCTGCGGGGTGCCTGCTCACCTGCCATCCTGCGGCGCATCCCCGACAGCGACGACGTGCTTGCCCTGTTCACCTACCACTACGGTAACCGTACGCGCCTTCTCAGCGCTGTTTCCGCAGACGGAGGGCTGACCTGGCGCCACCTCAAGCGCGTTGAGCGGAGCGAATACCACGGCTACGGCTATGCCAGTTGCATCTTCGTCGGCGATCGCGTGCTCTTCGGTTATATGCACAGCCCGTCCTACGAGGCGCTGTTCCGTTTCGAAGCGGAGCCGGGCTA
>CAYWBJ010000221.1:0-26742 GCA_964456165.1 uncultured Gemmatimonadaceae bacterium
GGCCAAGCCAGGTGTATACGAGCGCCTGGACGAGATCTCGACGGCGCTGCAGAACGGCCTAGACGCAAACCTCAGGCGCCTCGGATTGCCCGCGCAACTCACGCGCGTCGGCGCCATGCTCTGTCTGTTTTTCACGGACCGAACGGTGAGGGACTTTGCCACGGCATCTACCGCAGATACCGAGCGCTTCAGCCGGTTCTTCTGGGCTAGCCAGGAGCGCGGTGTCTATTTGGCCCCTTCCCAGTTTGAATGCATGTTTCCGTCTCTGGCCCACTCCGACGCCGATATTGACCGGACACTCGAGGTCAATTACGAGGCCCTGAAGGCGGTGATGTGACCCAGAGCGCCCAACGTCCCATCCGGAAACCCCGACGCCCCCGGACTTGGACCGCCGCACTCCTCGCCCTGACGGTGCCGGGTTGCAGCGATATGGAGATCGACCAACGCGACGAGCTGGGTCTGGAAGGGGAGGGACGAAGCGAACTTGTCGTCATCGGCGAGCCCCCCCAGGGGGGCGACGATGATGCCCCCGCCTCTCCCTATCCTTCTGATCCCGGCCCTGACAAACCGGTCTACTTCGACCCCAACGGGGAATTTACTGTCCAGATCGGCCTTCGAACCGACCGGGATAAGGCTGCGGCTGCGGCCGCAAAGCTCGCCAAGGAAGGCTATCCCGCCTACGTGATACCCAGCGCTGACAAGTCCGGTAACCGGGTGCGCATCGGCTACTTCAAGTCGCGTGCGGACGCCGATCGTTTCGGCCGCATCTTCGTCGCTGATCGAGGCGGCGAGTTCTGGGGCGACCTGCGCGACAACGAATCCAGGTAGCGGTCGCCATGCCCAAACGCGTGTTGTGCTGCGGCACCTTCGACTACCTGCACCCGGGTCATATCTCCTTCCTCGAACAGGCGCATGAACTCGGCAGTGAGTTGTTCGTCGTCGTTGCCCGGGATGAGAACGTCGAGCGCATCAAGGGACGTCCGCCGGACCATTCCGAAGAGGAACGCAAGACAAACCTCGAGCGACTGGGTCTGGCCGACGACGTTCGCCTAGGCAATGCCGGCACCAACTTCCTCAACGTCGTGGTCGACATCGCCCCAGATGTCATCGCCCTGGGCTACGACCAGAAAACGCCCCGCGATCTGGCCAGCCGGTTTTCCAACTTGGAGATCGTCGTCCTGGCGCCCCACTTCCCGGAAAAGTACAAATCGTCGCTCTACCGCCGAAACCGATCCGGCCCCGAGCCAGCGCCCCAATCGACTGCCAAATCCGACGCAGACGCGTCGCCGTAACCTTCCTTGTCAGCGGTGCTAGACGCGGTCAGGCGCTGGCTGTCGCGGTCGGCGCGGGAAAGCAGCCTGCCCCAACTGCTTATGCGCTTTCCAACGGAAGCCAAGCTGCCGGAACTGGAAATTTTCGAGCCCTACCGACTGCGCGCCTACGAAAAAGGAGATATCCCGGCGTGGGTGGCGCTCCTGAACGCCAGCGGCGAGCTGGGTTATTGGGACGAAAATAAGGTGCGGGACGAGCTCGAGGGCAGCGTGGTGGCCGGAATGCAATTCTTCGTGGTCGTCGGCAACCAGCCGGTCGCCCTGGCCAGCGTCAACGACAAGTCGATCGACGGTGCGCTCTGCTGGGAGATCGGCTGGGTGGCCACGCACCCACTGCACCGGGGAAAGGGTCTCGGGACCCTGGTTACGGTCGCCGCGCTGCGGGCGGCGCGCTCGTTGCCGTCGCGGCCGATCCTGTTGCAGACCGACGACTTTCGCCTCGCGGCGATCCGGACCTACCTCAAGGTCGGCTTCGAGCCCACTGCCGATCACCCCAGCTATCCGGAACGTTGGCGCTGTCTATTCGAGCGACTCCCGGAAGCATATCGTAGCTTCGATCCCGGATTTCAGAGATAACCGAGCGCGCGCAGGCGTTCCTGTAGGACCGCATCGTCGCCGGCGTCGACCCGGGCATGTGGAAGATGCGCATACGCCGAGCCCTTCTGCATCCCTTCGTAGGCAGACAGGTAGCCGGCGGCATCGGCATCACCGAGCGTTAGCGGCGACTCGTCCAAGGTGACTTCGAGCTGCGAAACACCAGTCGCGGCTTTGTGGGTAAACTTGTGACGGTTGTCCAAGAGCGCCCAGATCGGCCCCGTCCCATCGCCCTCCAGCACCAGGTGGCGGTCCCGTGTCCCGGTCAGATCATCGCGGCCGGGTAGCGGATCGATCTGCGCCAGAATCCGCCGGTCCCCTCCCTCCGCCCGGAAATCGCGACCGTATCCCCGGTAATCGACGTCCACGAGTCCACAGAGGCTGGCGGCGAATGGGAAGATGTCGACGATCGAGACGAGGGAGTCCGACCAGGGCACTGTCGTCGCACCGGGAATGTGGATGTAGAAGGGAACGCGCAGCACCGAGTTGCGCAGGGTAATGCCATGGTAGGGCTCTTCCGCAGTCCAGCTCTCACCGTGATCACCGAAGATCAGTACGCACCAGCGCCGCAGATCCAGCGCGCTGAGGACGGCCGCCACAGATCCCTCGAGGAGGCTCTCGACGGTGCGGTCGTAACGCTCCCGGACGAGGTCGAGACGCCCGCTGCGCAGCAGCTCGGCTGTCTCGCCTAAAGCCTGACCGTCGGCGGCGCCGTAGGGCGTGTGAGTTCTCCAATAGTGTAGAAACAGGAAGGCAGGCTCTGGCGAGCTCATGATCCGCCTGGCCTGATCGAGCCCCGCGGCATATTCGGCAATTCGGGGCGCGAAGGGGAGGTTGGCGAAAATGCTGGCCGCCTCTGAGAGCCCGCAGGTGGCATAACCGGCCTCGGCAAAGGACGTGAACAGATCGGGGACACCGGAGCGCACGGCCGAATCCGCCTGGCCCATGATTCCGTGCTCAAACGGGTAGAGACCGCTGAACAGGGAGGTGTGGACCGGGCGCGTGGCCGACGACACCGAGAACAGGCGGTCGGAGAAGTGGAAGTCGCTGGTGAGCCGGTCGAATCCGGGGGTGTTGATCCGGGAGTTGGTGCGGGATACCGCATCAAGCCGCAGGCTGTCGATCGAGACCAGCAGCAGATTCATCAGGTTAGCCTGCCCCGCGCCTCCAGCTCCCAGACCGCCTCCACGACACCGTCACGCAGGGCGAGGAAGCGGTCGTGCAGAAAGTTGGTCGAGTCGCTGTAGCCGACCACGAACTCCACCTGCTCGCCGATGCCGGGTCCGGATGCTCCATCTACGAGATCCCAAACGCCGTGTTCGGCCGACAGGTAGCGCATCTCGAAATTGTCGAGTCCGACCGGAGTCGGCTTAGGGTCCGCCGACATGGTCTTGAAGCCAGCGTCGGTGACCACGTGTCCGGCGTGGCGGCTGGTCACCGTAGCGAGCACGGTCAGGGCCTGGTCGAGCCCCTCCACAAAGCATTGGTGGCGGTACATATTGTCCATGAAGATGCCCCCCCCCGCTTGTACCTCGGTGATGCCGTCGTAGGCCCCGGTGATATCGTAGCATCCAGTACCTCCGGCGCTGACGATCTCCACCGGCAGACCGTCCCGCTGGAGCAGATCCCTGGTCTCGACCAGGTGAGCGAGCGCCTGGTGGCAAGCATCCACCTTGCTCCGCCGGGGTTCGATCGTCAGAACGTGCCCCTCGTAACCCATGATACCAGACAACTCGACTCCGGACGTGGCCGCGGCCAAGCGGGCGAGCTCCAACGCCTGGGCACCGGGATTCACTCCGGTTCGGTTCATTCCGATGTCGATATCGACCAGCACGGGTATGGTGGCACCCACCTCGGTGGCAGCCGCTCCAGTCGCGCTGATGACATCAGCATCGTCCACGGCTACCAGTACGCGGGCGTGGCGCTGTACGGCCGCCAGGCGGCGCAGCTTGGTTCGGGTCACCACGGTATTGGCCACCAGGATGTCCTTGACGCCACCGGCGGCCATCACCTCCGCCTCGCCCACTTTGGCGCAGGTGATGCCGCTGGCCCCAGCCTCCAGGAGCAGGCGGGCGACAGCGGGCGACTTGTGGGCTTTGCTGTGGGGGCGCCACTGGATTCCATGGTCGCGGAAGTAGCCGGACAGGCAGCCGACATTGGATTCGAACACGTTTAGGTCGACGAGCAGCGCTGGAGTGTCGATCTCGGCTTTTCGGAGGCCCAAAAAGGCCTCCGTCCGGTCCCGGACGAAGGCGCTGGTATTGGTGTCTGACATTCCTATTCCTCGGATTCGAATTGGACCTTATTGAGTACCAGCGTCGACTCCTGCTGGTAGTGGAGCTTCAGGAATGGACCGGCCGCGGGGATGGAGGTGGAGAACACCGTGTACATCCCTTCGTTGACCTTCTCCCACTGCAGGCTCGAAACCGGGTCTAGGCGATCCGCTGCAGCGCCACTGTACACGGAGAAGACCTCTTCTTCCAGGGGCTCGGCCGACATCGCGGTAGCCTCAGCCCTGACCTGAATGCCACGGACTGCCGAGGCCAACTCGAAGACTAGGCTTGCGTGGCGATCGACCGCGATGATCGTCATCATCGGGGGGCTGGTCTTCAGGCAGACCCCGGTATGCGGATCATCATCGTGGGGAATCATTCCCCAACTCTTGTAACTGATGCTGTTCATCTGCGTTCCCCTGTGTGTGAAACGTTCGCAGTAACCGGCCAGGATCAGGGCCGGCCCCAGCCCATCGTCGAGTAGACCGGCGCCAGCAGCTCCTCATCGAAGTCGAGCGCCGCGATGGCGGCGATCAGGTCATCCGCAAGCGGCCCCCGTCGGAGCAACTCCAGGTTCTGGGTTGTCTCGGCCGCACTGCTGCTGCCGAACAGCGTAACCTGGCCGAATGGCGCGAATGCAGCGAATCGAAAGGCCAGCTCGGCCAGGGACACCCCGGCCTCCCTGGCTACAGTGTCCAGCCGGGCCACTCTGGCCCGCAATGGCGCCAGCTCTTCGGGCAGATCCGCGTAGCGATGGGTGAGGATGCCCTTGAGGAAGACCGAGCGGAAAACCAAGCCCATGCCGGCTGCCATACCGGCCGGAAACACAGCCGTACTCATCCGCTGATCGAGAATACTGAACGGCACCTGAAGCGTGTTAAAGCGCCCGGATGCGACAATTTGGGCGGCATCCACCTCTTCGTACACAGTCGCTCCCCAGAACCGCACCAGGCCGCGACCGGTCAGCCTTTCCATGCAGGTGAACAGCTCGTCCACGAGGTGTCCGGCCAGCAGATTGTGAACCTGCATGACGACGATCTGTTCGAGGCCCAGAGCCCGCATACTGGCCGTGAGAGAAACCTCGATGATCTGCTGCAGACCCGACGGATGAATTTCGGCGGGGGGAGGCAGCATGACCTTGGTCGCGATGATGGGCTTATCCGGCAGCGCGGAGAAGGCCTTGCCGACGACCAGCTCGCTGCGTTCGTAGGACGGGGCGGTGTCGTAGTAGTTAATGCCGCTGTCGTGGGCCAGTCGCAGGACGCGGACGCATTCGCTGTCGCTGGGGGGGGCGACCATGCCGACGCCGTAGGCCATTCCCAGCTGCACAGTGCCCATGCCGAGGGGGAAAACTTCCAGTCCGGTGGACGCGAAGTCGGGGAGTTTCATGCCGCCGACCCGCCGCCGGTCGCAGCAACGGCGCGTTTAACCGAGCCATGCTCCCGCTTCAGCATCGCGGCAGCCGCCTCCGCCTCAATGCCGGCCAGCGCCATAACCAGCGCGACCTTGAGACGGCCACCGGCGGCTTCAAGTTGCCGCGCTGCCTGACCGCGATCGAGCCCGGCGAGGTCGTGGAGAATGCGGTGCGAACGATCGACCAGCTTTTTATTGGTCGGCATCAGGTCGACCATCAGATTCCCATAGGTCTTGCCCAACCCGATCATAGCGCCCGTGGAGATCATGTTGAGGACCATCTTAGTCGCCGTGCCCGATTTCATCCGGGTCGAGCCGGCGATCACCTCTGCTCCCACGTCGAGAACAACCTCGACATCAGCCTTGGCTTCGCGCACTTTGGGCGAATCGCTGCAGGTGACCAGGATCGTGCCGCAACCCACCTCCCGAGCCCGCGCTATACCCCCGAAAACGTAGGGTGTCACACCGCTGGCAGCGATGCCGATGACCGCATCGCCAGGACCTGCTTCCCGGGCGTCAAGATCCAGCGCCCCGTTGGCCGGGTCGTCCTCGGCACCCTCGACCGCACGAAAGACGGCTTCGGGTCCACCAGCAATCAGGCTCTGCACCATCCCGGGATCGGTGCCGAATGTGGGAGGGCACTCAGCCGCGTCGAGAATTCCCAGGCGACCGCTGGAGCCGGCGCCAAGGTAAAAGAGGCGGCCGCCCTCGCGCAGGGCGGTGGTTACCAGGTCAACGGCTTCCGCTACGTTTGGCAACAGACACCCGACCGCGGCGGCAACCTTGGCATCCTCGCGGTTGATCAGGACCAGCATCTCCAGGGTCGACAGCTCGTCTATCGCCGTCGAAACCTGGTTCGGTTGCTCGGTTGCCAGACTAGCCCACTCGCTCATTGTTCGAAGGCCTACAGGAGGCACCGGGACAACTCGAATATGGCTACAAGCAGGCAAATCTGTAAAGCGGGATCTGACGCCGGTGGAGATGGGGGAACGCCAGTTAGGGAAAGGACAACGATGCCGGGAGAGGGAAATTTCTGCCGACCCGGAACGGGCTACAGATCTCTGGGAGGCCGTCAGTCCAACCAGAATAGGGAGAGCAGCAGGACCGGCACTGCGCAGACGCCAAAGGCACAGCCCAGGAGAACCACGAGCCAGCTTGCCAAAAAGCCGATTCCCTGCAGTCCGCAGTTACCGATTCTCTTCACAGAGTAGTCCTCCTCACGGCGATGATTTGCCGTGCCTGATAAAGCAAAACCAGCGCCATCGGGAAGATTCTGACTTGCGGCTCGCAAGTGGTTGGTAAACTAGCCAGTTATCCGAAGCACGGTCGATGATTTGCATTGCAAACAGCCTTCGCTATATTAGCCGCGATGCGCGAATTAGGCGGCCGTGCGACCATGGCGGCGCCCGCTGCCTCGAGAAACGACGACCATGGAAGCGGAACTATCAACCACCTACGATCCCGAGCGCGTCGAGCGGGATTGGTACGGGTACTGGGAGCAGCACGGCCTGTTCGCCGCGCGCGTCAACCCGACCAAGAAACCGTTCTGCATCACCATCCCGCCTCCCAACGTCACCGGCGAACTGCACATGGGGCACGCCCTGCAGCACGCCATCCACGACATGGTGATCCGGGCCAAGCGCATGATGGGCTTCGAGACCCTCTGTCTGCCCGGAACCGACCACGCCGGTATCGCGACCCAGATGAAAGTGGAGCAGCAGCTCCTCACCGAGGCAGGTGAGAGTCGTTATGACGTTGGTAGAGAAGGACTTCTTGAGCGAATTTGGCAATGGAAGGAGCGTTACGGCGAAGCGATCTACGAGCAGATGCGCAAGCTTGGCTGCAGCTACGACTGGGATCGCGCCCGCTTCACCCTGGACGACGGCTATGTGGAGGCGGTGCTACAGGCCTTCGAGCGTTTCCACGAACAGGGATGGATCTACCGCGGCACGCGGATGATCAACTGGTGCCCGAACTGCGGCACCGTGATCTCCGACCTAGAGACGGAGGAGCGGGAGCTGCAGGGCCACCTCTGGCACCTGCGTTACCCCGGCCACGACGGCGGCCCCGAAGTGGTGGTGGCTACCACCCGCCCGGAGACCATGCTGGGCGACACGGCCGTGGCAGTCCATCCGCAGGACCTACGCTGGCAGGAGGCAGTGGGCAAGCTCGTCGAGTTGCCGCTGATGGGCCGGGCGATCCCGATTGTCGCCGACGAATACGCCGATCCCGAGATGGGCAGCGGCGCCGTCAAAGTCACTCCGTCGCATGACCCGAACGACTACGAGATAGGCCAGCGCCATGATCTCGAGCAGATACAGGTCATCGGGTTCGACGGCATCATGACGGCTGCCGCGGGCGAGTATGCCGGCCAGGATCGCTACGCCTGTCGCAAGGCGGTGCTCACGGCGCTCGAAGCAGCCGACCTGCTGACGGCGACCGAGGACTACCAGCATGCCGTGCCGCACCACGACAAGTGTGGAACCGTGATCGAGCCGCTGCCGATGGAACAGTGGTTCATGGACATGAAGCCCCTGGCGCAGAAGACCATTCCGATTCTAGAGCAGAGCCAGATCGACTACGTGCCGGATCGGTTTAGAGAATTCGCGATAGACTGGCTCGAAGAGATCCGCGACTGGGCTCTGTCGCGGCAGATCTGGTGGGGCCACCGAATCCCCGCCTGGTACTGCGTCGGCTGCAGCGGGGCGGGCCTGATCCCGCTAGGTGGCATGGAGAAATCGGCGGCGCTGGCCCAGGGCAGCTTTCGCGTTTCGCTGGAGCACGGCGCCAAGCCGATCGTGTCGCGCGACCAGCCAGCGACCTGCCCGGACTGCGGGGACGGCGAACTAGCCCAGGACCCGGACGTGCTCGACACCTGGTTCTCGTCGGCACTCTGGCCGTTCGCGACGCTCGGATGGCCCAAGAAGACCGAGGAGCTGGCTTACTTCCATACTACCGACCTCATGATCACCGGCCGCGACATCCTGTATCTGTGGGTGTTGCGGATGATCATGACCGCCACAGAGTTCGTCGACGAGATCCCGTTCAAGACTGTGCTGGTCCATCCGACCGTGATGACGCGGGACGGACGGCGGATGAGCAAGAGCCTCGGCACCGGCCTCAATCCGCTCGAACTGGTTGAAATGTACGGGGCCGACGCCACGCGATACGGCCTGCTGCACCAGGCCGGCTCCTCCCAGGACCTGAGGTTCGACGCGGAGATTGTCGACAACAAGGTGCAGTCGTCAGTGGCGGCCGAGACCGGTCGCAATTTCTGCAACAAGATCTGGAACGCCACCCGATTCGCGCTGATGAACTTGGGCGACTTCGACCCCGGTGAGACCAGGGTCGACCCCGATCCGGCAGCCCGGTGGATCCGCAGCCGGCTGGCCCGGACAATTGCCGACGTGGACGCCGCCCTGGCCGAATATCGTCTCGCCGACGTCACTCGGCATCTCTACGACTTCCTGTGGCGTGACTTCTGCGACTGGTACCTCGAAGTGGCCAAGGTGCGCCTTGCCGGCGACGACCCGGATCAGCGACTGCACACCCAGTCGTCTCTGGTCGAAGTCCTGGACGCGGCGCTGAAGCTCCTGCACCCGGTCATGCCCTTCCTCACCGAAGCCCTCTGGCAGAATCTGCCACTCGGCCCGGACAGGGCGGCGAGCATCATGGTCGCCGCCTGGCCGAGTCGCCGCGACGAGGATGTGGACGCCGAGGCCGAGGCCCAGTTCGCACTGCTGCAGCAGGCGGTCACCGCGGTGCGCATTATCCGCGGCGACATGAACATCCCGCCGGCCATGAGACTGACCGTGCTGGTGAACGTCGATCGCGCCGAGAATCTGCCCCTGGTCGACCACCATCGGTATGACATCGCGGCGCTGGCCCGAGCCGACGAACTGGAGATCGGTACCACCCTGGTGCAGCCGCCGGCGTCGGCAAGCGCGGTGGTTTCCGATTTGCAAGTGTATGTGCCGCTGGCCGGCGTGATCGACCTGGATGCCGAACAGAAGCGACTCGCCAAGGAGATCGGCAAGTTCGAGGGCCTGGTCAAAGGACTCGAATCCAAGCTGAGCAACAGCGGCTTTCTGGAAAAGGCACCGGCCGAAGTCGTCGAGCGCGAGAGAACCCGCAAGACCGAGTATGAAGAGAATCTGAGCAAGCTGCGCAGCAGCCTGGAACTGCTGCGGGGCTGAGAGGGTCAAATAGCCGCCGCCACCTTTCGGTCTGACCGGCAAACAGCGATGTGGAAGCTTTTATGAATACAAAACACCTGACGATCATTCTGGCCCTGGCCACCGCCGGCGTGGACGGCTTTCAGCGCCGGGCCCACGCCGAATTCGACCCGCCCCGCATCATCTATGTCTTGCATGCCCAGGACACCGGCGACCTGCCGGACAGTCTTGCCAACAAAACCTCTTATTACATAAACAAGGGAATCGAGACGAAAATCAAACGCGGTCAGGTTCTCAACGTCTACCGCGAGAAGAAACTCGATCCCAGCATCCCCCGGCCGATGCGTATCTTCATCGGCACGATGAAGATCACCGATTCCCAGCCGTTCTCATCGATCGGCATCTTTGATCCGAACGAGGAGGCCATGGCGGAACCGCTGGTCCGCTACAAAACCCCCTTGAAGGGGGACATCGTCGTCCCGCGGCTGGTCTTCGACTCGGAGGTCCTGTTCGGTGCCGGCAGGGCGGCTATGAAGAAGGGAGCTGAAGCCGAAATGGAAGATGTGGCCGACTACATCAAGAACTACTCACCCTCCAAGGTCATCATCGAGGGGCACACCGACTCCGACGGTGACCCCGACTACAACCAGCGGCTGTCCGAGCAACGAGCGAAGACGTTGCGGGCCCTGCTGGTCAATAACGTCCTGTACGAGGATTTCATCACCCCACAGATGATCGTAGCGGTTGGGTATGGGGAGGAGCGGCCCATCGTGCCGAACGACAGCGACCTGAACAAGGCCCTCAACCGCCGCATCGAAATCATCGTCTGGGAGTAGGGACCGGCGGCAGGCTTCGCGCCCATCCAACCCTGCCGGGGCCGCGAGATGACCTTCGACCTCATCACCCTACGTGCATTGGCCGAGGAGATCGAGTCGCACCTGCGCGGCGAGCCGATCCGGCGCGTCGACAGTGGACCACGTGATCTGGGCCTGCCCTGCGGCCAGGCCGGCATGCTCCAGTTCGTCCTCGGTGCCAACGGCTACCTCTGCCTGCAAGAGGATGTCCCAACGCGGCAGGAGGGAGGCGACCCGCAGCTCGGTGAACGGTACCTGCGCGGGGCGATAGTCGAGCAACTCATGGTCGAAGAGCGGGACCGCATCGTCCGCGTCAGGCTCAGCCGTGCCGACCGCGACGGTAAGCCAACCTACGGTCAGTTGGTCTGCGAGCTCATCCATCCCCATTGCCAGGCCCACCTCATAAGAGAAGCGGGTGGTGAGATCTTGGCCCAGTGGTGGGACGCAGGCATCAAGGGCAGGCGGCCTCGACTGACCATAGGGGAGTCCTACAGACTGCCGGCTGATCGGGGCCAGCTCGATGCCGGCGACGGTGGGGCAACCGCTCTTGCCCAACAACTTTTGGCGGTTGGCGGCGCCGTCGAGCCCGCCCTGGCCAGGGGCCTTGTGGGCCTCGATCGCAACGCCGCAAACGAGCTCGCCCACCGCGCCGGCTGCAGCGGCTGCGCCGCCGATTCGATCAGCCCGGCAACCGCTATACGCCTGTGGGATGAGTACTGCCGCCTCGCTGGCGTCGGGGGTAGATGTTTCGTCTGGCCGATACCGGGCGTCGAGCAGCTGTCGGTCATCGAGCCCACCCACCAGCCCGAGTACGGTCACCGCGACTCTATCAGCCGTGCGATCCGCGAATGTGCTCAGCTGCTATCCCCCACCGCCGCACCAGGGAACAACATCAGGGCAGCCAGGCGGATGCTCAACGGGGCTCGCAAGAAAATGCGCAAGCGCCTCGAGGCATTCCGGGCCGATCTCGATGAGGCGACAGATGCCGAGGCGATGGAGCGTTGCGGCACGGTACTGATGGCGAATCTGCGGTCGGTGCCGGCCGGCGCGGCGCGCGTCGAACTGCCGGATGTCTACGCCGGCGACCCGACAGCCCGCGTGGCAATTGATCTCGATCCCCGCAAGTCGGCGGCCAAAAACGGCGAATACTACCTGAAGCGGGCCAACAAACTCCGGCGCCGTGGGCAGACCCTGCCGACCCGCCTGCGCGCGGCCGAGGTCGCCGCGCACCAGATCGAGGAATACGTCGCACAGCTCGAGTCAGGTCTGGAGATCGACGTCGAAGGCGTCCAACACTGGCTTGCCGGGCTGGACCTGGTCCGACCGGCACCGCCAGCTGGACGCCGCCGGGACGATACACCGCACCCTCGAACCTACAAGACCTCCATGGGGTGGACGGTGCTCGCCGGCCGCAACAACCGGGAGAACGACCAGCTCACGCACCGCTCCGCGGCGCCGAACGATATCTGGTTCCACGCGCACGGCTATGCCGGCGCCCACGTGGTCCTGCGGCGCGACGACCGCCGCGAGGAACCGGGCGCCCGCAACCTCGAGGAGGCGGCTGCCGTCGCCGCCTTCTGGAGCAAGGGCAAGACGGCAAAGAAAGTTCCGGTGATCTACACTACGGTGAAATACGTCTCCAAACCCCGTGGTGGCGCGCCCGGTCAGGCGGTGGTCCGGCGCGAGAAGACGCTGATCGTAGAGCCCAGGCTACCCGCAGGGAACGGCTGAGGACGCATCGTGGCGCTGTTCATCGGCATCCTAGGACTGCCCAATGTTGGCAAGTCGACCCTGTTCAACGCCCTGACGGCCGGATCGGCCGTGGCCTCGAACTACCCGTTTGCCACCGTCGACCCGAACGTGGGGGTCGTCGATGTCCCCGATGCCCGACTGAGGCGGCTTGCGGAGCTCCTGCAACCGGCCAGCTGCACCCCCACAAGCATCCGCTTCGTCGACATAGCAGGCCTGGTCCGCGGCGCTAGCCGCGGCGAGGGCCTGGGGAACCGGTTCCTCGCCCAGATCCGCGAGGCCGACGCCCTGATCCACGTACTCCGCTGTTTCCCGGACGAGAGTGTCTCCCACGTCGACGGGACGCTCGATCCGCTGCGGGACCTCGAAGCCATCGAGGTTGAGTTGATCCTGGCCGATCTCGAGGTGATCGGCAAACTACTGCCGCACCTCGCAAAGATTGTGCAGACCGACCCGACGTCCGGCCAACGCGCCGAACTGGAGGCGCTGCGCCGGGCCGAGGCGATTCTCAACAACGGGTCGCTGCTCTCCGCCGCCGATCTGCCGCCCATCGACGTCGAACTGCTCGAGCAGCATCAGATGCTCACGCTCAAGCCCGTTCTGTATGCGGCCAACATCAGCGAGGGGGGAACAGAGGGCAATGATCTGGTGGATGCCATTGCCGGGCGGGTGGGCGAAGACCGGGGCATTCCCGTTGCGGCGCAAATCGAAGCGGAGATCGCCGAGCTCCCGGAGACGGACCGCCGGGAGTTCCTGGCGGATATGGGCATGACTGAATCCGGGGTCAGCAGGCTGGTGCGCGGAGGCTACCGGCTGTTGCGCCTGATAAGCTTCTACACCAACGCCAACCACAAGCTTCAGGCCTGGCAGCTACCGCAGGGGGCCACGGCGGCGCCGGCGGCTGGACGTATTCATTCCGACATGGAAGATGGGTTCATCCGAGCCGAGGTGGTCGATGTCGAAGCGCTGGAGCGGGATGGAGATATGGCCACCTTGCGCGAACAGGGCAAGGTCCGTACCGAGGGACGGGACTACGTCATCCGCGACGGCGACGTAGTCAACTTCCTCTTCCGGTAAGCCGGAAGCGTCCGGTCAGCCGGTAACGAACTCGAATCAGAAAAAGGAGTGCAGCGCCAGGGTCAGAGCGTCGGCATTGCCCTGGGGATTTTGTGGGAAACTGTCCTTGAGCTTGTAGGCCACGCCGGCCTGCAGGTAGGGCGTTAGAAAAGCCTGCGCTCCCAGCGTTAGCCGGCTGCTCTCATCCTCCTCGATGTGGTCGTAGGGATCCAGGAAGTCAAACGCCACCCTGAGGTTGAGGTATTCACGGTGCCAGTAGTTGACGCTGCCGAAGGCGATGAACTGATCCTGGTCTATTGCCCCCGAGTCCTGGACCCAGTCGACTTCACAGAAGGCGGTCAAGGAGCCTATGGTAACGCCGGCGTAGGGGCCGTAGGCGGTGTGCTCTTCGTTGTTGGCGAAAGAGGCTCCCAGCACCACCGAGCCCATGTACAGCGCTCCGACCGATGAGAAGATCTGTCCGACCGATGAGAAGATCTGTTTCTCGTTGTCACTTTCGGCCCCAACCTGGGTGTTGTTGCTCAGGGCTGCAGCAAGAAAGAGGTTCCCAGGCTCGAAGCCGAACTCCACGCCCATTTTCTGGCTATCGAAAGTGAATCCGGTTACCCGGCGCGAAAAGGTCGCGTCGTCCCAGACCCGAACACCATAGGGCAGCAGCATGCGCCCGGCCTTGAGATAACCCTGATAGGGCAGGCCCTGGATCAGCACGAACGCCTCGCGGCTTTTGGCATAATCCGAAGTCACCGTCTCGTCCAGGTAGATCGAGAGCATCTCCGGTATCAGGTTTGCTTCGAAGTAGAGACTCCCGCTGCGGATGCCGAAGTAGTTGGATGAGTCCTGCTCGTAGCGCTGGCCGTCGAGTTCCTCGTCGACTTCCAGCAGCACCTCGTGGACGGCCATAAAGTCGGCTCCTATGGTGAAATTAGAGCCGATCTGCGGCGAGAAGTCCATCGCCTTCTCGGTCGCACCCTCCATCAGCGGTGTCATGTCAGTCTGTGTGTACAGGCCACCGAATTCGTTGCGCATACCGCCGCCGGTCTGGTTCACATGACAAGCGCTGCACTTGTAGCCTTCGCGAAAGGCGATATAGGGTTCCGCCCAGGCCAAGGTCGCCTGTGTTGCGGTGAGCAAACCGAGGATGAGGATTCGGTAAACGCTCATGGAGGATCCCCGTTGGGAATTACGGCCGGAAACGGCGCAGAATTACGCCAAAGCTAGCCCGTGGCGGCGAAAGCTGTCAAGCAGTGGACGTCGGGCAGGTTGCTTGACCGGTAACGGGGCGAAACGTAGTTTCCCAGCCTCTCGTACGACGATAGCTCACCGACCGGATGTCCCAGGAGATGGTGGAAAGTTGCGCGACGCGATAGGATTGCTAGAGACGCGAGGGCTCGTCGCGATGGTCGAGGGGGCTGATGCGATGGCCAAGGCGGCGAACGTGGAGCTCATCGGCTGGCGGCTCGTCGGCGGTGGCCTGGTCACCGGCATGGTGCGTGGCGACGTCGCCGCCGTCAGAACAGCCACCGCAGCCGGAGCCGCCTCTGCCGCTCGAAGCGGGGACCTCGTGGGCTCTCACGTAATCGCCCGCCCACATGAAGACCTGGGCGTGGTGCTGCCAAACTTCGACTCCGCTTAGGCGGCCCGACACCGCCTGTTTCGGTCCAACCCATGATTTCCCGCCTCAAGCTGATCGTCGGCCTCGGCCTCATGGGCGGCCTGCTCCTGCTGCTCGAGCCGGCACGTGTAGGCGAGATACTGGGCCGGCTGCAGCCGGCCACCATCTTCATCGTGGTTGGACTCACCACCGCCGGCGTTGCCATCCAGGCCGTCAAGTGGCAGATCCTGCTGCGTTCGCGTCACCCTGCTGTCACCCGGACACTGTCACTCGAGTCCCTCTTCGTCGGTTTCGGGCTTGGATTCCTGTCTCCGGGTCGCCTTGGTGAGCTGGGAAGGGGGCTCCTGATTCCTGGACACCGCCTGGAGTGGGCCGGTCTCGCAGCCGTCGACCGACTTGGCTCGACGGCTGTAACCGGGAGCTGCGCGCTGCTCGGGCTGCTGGTCCTGCATCCGCTCGCCGCCCTGGTGGCATCGACGGCGGTCGTCGCAGTCGCCGGCCTTCTCAAATTCGGCTGCCGGACCTGCCTGAAACGCTTTCAGTTCCTGCGAACCTTTGACCAGCTGCTCGGCAAGCTCCCTCGGCAGGCCCTGCTCGCCAACGTCGGCTGGTCGCTGGTGTTCAACCTGGTATTTTTCTTCCAGTTCTGGTTTATTCTCACCGATATGGGACCGATCCCCCGCGCCGCCCTTGCAGCTGTTCCCTGCGTTTTTGCGCTCAAGGCCCTTCTCCCAATCAGCCTGTTCGACATCGGTGTTCGCGAAGGTGCCGCGATCCTCGTGCTGGCGCCGTTCGGCATCCCGCCGGAACTGGCCTTCGCCGCGGCCTTATGCCTGTTCGCCGCCAACGTCGCCCTGCCGGGAATCGCCGGCCTCTTCGTCATTCTCCGGCGCTGGGAGATGGTCGGTTCGCTGCGCGGGGTCGAGTGATGCCGGACCGCCGTATGCACGGAACCGTGCACCAGATCCGACTCGATGTTTGCGAAGTAGGACGCCGGCTCTACCAGCTCGGATTCGTGGCGGCCAACGACGGCAATATCAGCGCCCGCCTGGCCGACGGGCGGGTAGTCTGCACCCCGACCGGCGTCAGCAAGGGATTTATCACCGACGACATGCTGACAGTCTGCGACGCTGAAGGCAGGCAGGTGAGCGGGCGCATGGCGATCTCCTCGGAGATCGCCATGCATCTGCAGATATACCGCCAGCGGTCCGACGTCGGCGCCGTCGTGCACGCTCATCCACCCACGGCCACCGGCTACGCCGTTTCAGGCCTCGCGCTGCCCGCGTGTGTGCTCCCGGAGGTGATCGTCAACCTCGGGCGCATTCCGCTAGCCGCCTATGGCACACCGGGAGGGGACGAAATAGTCGAGCCGATCCTGCCACTGATCCGGGATCACGACGCCGTCCTGATGGCAAACCACGGCGTGGTTACCGTGGGCAGGGACCCACTCGACGCTCATTTCAAGATGGAGACCGTGGAGCACTTCGCGAGGATAGATCTGGTAGCGCGGCAACTGCGGACGCTTGATCGAGCGCCGACGCCCAGTCTCAGCACTGATCAGGTCGCAGCGCTCCGCGAGCGTTTCGCCGTGCAGCAGCCAGCATGTGACCAGGGGCCGCCGACGACAGAGACGGCCATGACTGACCTCGAGCAACTGATTGAGGCCGTGAGCCGGGAAGTCAGGCGCCAGCTGGGGAGGACGGAATGAAAGTTTGCGCGTTGTTGCGTTGCTTGCCGTGGCTGGCCGCGACGTTCCTAGTCGTCGGTCCACGTCCGGCTACTCCTCTGGAACAACCTCCCGCCGTCGAGCACGTCGCGCGCGGCAATCACTTTGCCCAGCAGGGGCGCCTGGACCTGGCGATAGAGGAATACGAGAAGGCGCGCCAGGCCGGCGCCGGCAGCGCCGGCTTCCTCAACCGTCTGGGGCAGATGTACCTCGACACGGGAGCGGCAGCGAAAGGGCGCGTCGCGTTCCGTGCTTCACTTGAGGACAAACCAACGCAGATCCTGGTTATGCAGAAAATCGGCGATACCTTCCTCGCGGAGGGACAGCTGGACTCGGCCCTTGCTCAGGTTGAGCTGGCACGCGCCCTGCCGGCTGCAAACGAACCGGTGTCCGGGTCCCGACTGCAGGCGCAGATGGCCATGATGCACCTCCACGCCGACCTGCCCGACCGGGCCCGCGCCCACATCGACACGGCTTTGACGCTGAACCCGGACAATCCGGATGCCTATCGCTTCCGTGCGGTGTATCACACGCAACGCGAAGCGCTCGACGCGGCCCTCGCCGACCTCGCCAAGGTCATCGAGATCCTGCCCGACGACATGGAATCCCACAACAACATCGCCTACCTGCACGCCGCTGCCGGCCGCTTCGGTTCGGCGCTCGAATTCTATGCGCGCACCAAGGAACTGACCCGCGACCCGCACCTCAACCACGCCATCAACCTGCGGATGGAAGCCATTCGTGCGATCATGGATGGGAAGATGCGGGCCCGCTACATTCTGGTCGGCTCCGAGACCGAGGCGAAAAGCCTTGCAGAGAAGCTAGCGGCGGGCGAGGACTTCGGGGCGCTAGCGCAGGAGTACTCAAAGGCACCGAACGCGCCGGACGGCGGTGATCTGGGTTTTTTCGGGTCCGGTGAGCTGCTGGAACCCATCGAGCAGGCGGTCCTGCAACTCGAGGTGGGGGAGGTGAGCGGTCTCGTGCCGGTCGAGATGGGACAGGTTATTATCCAACGCCTCAACTAGCATAAAAAACGGCCAGAAGCAACGATTGCCTCTGGCCGCAAGGGAGGGATACGAGCCATTATCCAATTGGCTCGCACTGAGTTCGACGCCCCATGACCGGATATGGTTTCCGAGCGCCTGTATTTTCTGGGAGCCTTCCCGAGTCTTCCTCTTAACATATTGTCATAGAAACAATTAGATCCTGGTGAGATGCCGCTGCGCCAACTGACCGAGATCGCCCTGGCCATCGCGTTGGCTGCTGTTCTGGATATAGCGTCCAAGAGCTTTCCCGTGCCGCGCCTGATGCAGGGCGGCAGCGTCAGCCTGCAGATGCTGCCGATATTCATCGTCGCTTTCCGTCACGGCTGGCGTCTTGGGGTTACCGCGGGAGCCTGCTACGGGGTAGTCAACTTCCTCCTCGACATGTACGTGGTACACCCGATCCAGGTTCCGCTGGACTACCCGATAGCCTTTGGCCTGGTGGGATTCGCCGGGCTCGGTCACCCGCTCATGCCCCAGCGCGGCCCGGAAATGCCCGTCTTCAGCCTTGGGGTTCGCCTGCGCTTGGCGTTCTGGGTAGGGTTAGGGGAGGGACTTCGATTTCTTGCCCATTTCGTCTCGGGCATCGTGTTCTGGTCTCAGAATGCGCCAGCCGGCCAGCCGGTCTGGCTTTATTCCCTAGGCTACAATGCGACTTACATGATACCCGAAACCATAATTGATATTTTGTTGCTGCAGTTGATGTTACGGCGTATATTGTCGTACAGTTCGTAAGCCCTCGTACGCCGCTCATCGAGAATCTGGCGGTGTAATCCGGCACGGCGGGTGGAAAGATCTTCTGCCGCGGCCGGGGGCGGCTGCTTCCATCATCCAACATATGGCGGCGGACTGTAGCGGAGACGCCGCATGGTGTAGGACGAACTGATGCGGGCCGCTGCCAAATCAAGGCATGCATCTTGCTGAGGAATCCGCGCAGAGGTTTTTGTTGGCGAATGCGGTTCAGGAGTCGATTACCCAGAGGCGGCAGTTATGAATAAGGAAGATCTGCGCCAGGTACAAGACCAGCTGGATGGGCTGGAAGCGCTGGCGAGACTATTCAAGAACCTGTGGTACGAGCAACTCAAGCGCAGTAGCACGGATGCCAAGGTACAGGCCTACCTGACCGTCTTTGAGGACGCCTTTCCCTCTTTCAACTATGTGATCGACTACGTCAAGAGCACCAGCGAAGCAATGGCCGCTGGCGACATGGCATTGGTCCAGCAGGAATTCGAGGCCCTGTCGGTCCTGTTGCTGAACCGGGACGTCGAAGCTGAACAGGGGGCATCTTCTAGCGACAGTATTTTCTCGGACGGTGGCGCCGAGACCGCCCGGAGCGAAGAAGTCGACGAGGAACTGCACGAGATCGGCGTCCTGATGGGCGAAGACGAGTTCGAAGAGATCGAGAATGAGTCACCCGTAGAGGAAGCGCGTGACGACGTCGGCGGCGATGACTCGTCCGATCTTCTCGACGACGATAGTGAAGGTGAAGAAGAAGCCATGGACGCTTTGCTCGAAGGCGGGTCCGAGGACAGTGCTGAGGAGTCAGGGGGCAAGGACGAAGAAGAGGATCTTGATGCCCTGCTCGAGGACGAGACCAGCCAAGGGGCCGTGAATGTCGACGACGACGGCCTGGATGCCCTGCTCGAGGACGGCGGCGGTAGCACAGAAGAGTCGGAATCCGTCGACGAGTTCGCCGACCTGCTCGAAGATGTTACCGAAGCCGAGGATGCCGGGGGAGATGACGGCATAGTCGAGGTGGCGGCGGATGACGGCAAGCTGGAAATCGGCGACCTCGCCGATGAGAAGAAGGGCGAAGACGACGAATCAATCAGTCAGGACGAGATCGACGCCCTGTTCGGCTAGCCTGGCGCATCACATACCGGAATTCGGAAGGGAAACGCTCGAGCCAACCCCCTTTCTTCCTGCTAGCTCTATCTCCTGATCTCTTGCCGCAATCTCCATCGACCACTAGTTTTGTCACACCCCGTTACGTTTCTCTTTGCCACATCCAAAGATCCATCCATGTCCTACCAGGCCTGGTTTCGCTGCCTCCACTGCGACGACAAGCGATACCCTCTCAACGAGATTATCTACGAGTGTCGCAAGTGCGGGGGACTGCTCGAAGTATGCCACGACATGGAGCAGATCAAGGTCAACTCGGCCTACAAGTGGATGCGACTCTTCGACGAGCGCTACATGCGGGGCGAGTTCCCCCACGGCAGCTCCGTCTGGGGAAAGCGGGAAATCGTCTGTCCCGCCGTCGAGGACGCCAACGTCGTTTCGATGTACGAAGGGGGCAGCAATCTGTTCTGGGCCGAGCGCCTGGGTGACGAGCTGGGCATCGATGATCTGTGGATAAAGCAGTGCGGGAACAGTCATACCGGCTCATTCAAGGATCTGGGCATGACCGTCCTGGTGTCGATGGTAAAGCAGATGATCGCCGAGGGGCGTCCAATCCGGGCTGTGGCATGCGCCTCCACCGGCGACACTTCGGCGGCCCTGTCGGCTTACGGCGCCGCCGCCGGCATCCCGGTGATCGTCTTCCTGCCCAAGACCGACAAAATCTCGCTGGCTCAGCTCATTCAGCCAATCGCCAACGGCGCCCTCACGGTTTCCCTCGATTCTGACTTCGACGGCGCCATGGAGGTGGTCCGCAAGCTGTGTCACAGCGAGACCATCTACCTAGCCAACTCGATGAACTCCCTGCGCATCGAAGGACAGAAGACGGTGGCCATCGAGCTGGTGCAGCAGGACGACTGGTCGGTTCCGGACTGGATCATCATCCCGGGCGGTAATCTGGGCAACGTCAGTGCGCTGGGTAAAGGCTTCCTCGAGATGCGGGAAATGGGCTTGATCGATCGACTGCCCCGTCTCGCGGTCGCCCAGGCCGCCAACGCGAATCCGTTGTACCGTAGTTTCCTAAAGGGGTTCGAGGAGTTCGAGCCGCAGAACGCCGGGCGCACTCTGGCCAGCGCCATCCAGATCGGCAATCCGGTCAGCTGGGAGAGGGCGATCCGCACGTTGCGTGCATTTGACGGCGTCGTCGGGGACGCGACCGAGGACGAGCTGGCGAACGCCTGCGCCCGCGCTGACCGGACCGGGCTCTTCACCTGTCCGCACACCGGGGTGGCGCTGGCGGTTCTCGAGAAGCTCCTCGATCAGGGCATGATTGGTAAGGCTGACAAGGTCCGGGTTATCTCGTCGGCTCACGGCCTCAAGTTCCCGGACTTCAAGAGTCGCTACCACAGCGACGGACTGGGCGACCTGGAAGTCGTTCCGCGGTACCGGAACGATCTTCGCGAGGTTGCCGCCGATTACGACAAGGTGAGAGACCTGGTGCTCGACGAACTGGACAACGAATGACAATGGGTAGGGAATACAAGGGGCTTTCCAGCATCTCGGTTCACGGCGGCGAGGAGCGTGACAAGTACGCCAAGTCGCTTATCAACCCCATCGTGCAAACGGCAACCTACGTCTTCGACGACCTGGACGAGGTCGACGCCTATACTGCTGGAGAGCGTCCCCACTTCGAGTACGGACGCTACGGCAATCCGACCCAGAAGGTTGCCGAGGCCAAGCTAGCTGCCCTGGATGGTGCTGAGGCCGCCCTGCTGTTTCCCACCGGGATGAGTGCGGTGACCACAGCGCTGCAGGCGATGCTGCGCAGCGGCCAGCACCTGATCATCATGGAGGACTGCTATCGCAAGACGACCCAGTTCTGCAACATGATCGCCAAGTTCGGCATCGAGAGCACTTTCGTGGCCCCCGGGAACTTCGAGGCCCTCGAGGCCGCGATTCAACCCAACACGCGCCTGATCTTCACCGAATCCCCGACTAATCCCCACCTGCATGTCGTCGACCTAGAGAAGCTGGTGCCGTTTGCCGCAGAACGCCGGCTCAAGGTGGTGATCGACAGCACTTTCGCCACGCCGATCAACCAGCGTCCACTGGAGTTCGGAGTCGACCTGGTGATTCACAGCGCCACCAAGTATCTCTCCGGGCATAACGACGTGATGGCCGGCTGTATATGCGGCGCCGCGCCCCTGGTCGCAGCCATCAAGGATTTCCAGAAGGTCACGGGGGGCATCGTCGATCCCCACGGAGCTTACCTGCTGATCCGCGGCCTCAAGACCCTAGCCCTCCGCGTCGAGCGCCAGAATCAGAGCGCGCAGAAGATCGCGGCGCACCTCGAAGGGCACGAGCGCATCCGTCAGGTCTTCTATCCGGGCCTGTCGAGCCACGTCGACCACCAGGTGGCCAGACGGCAGATGCGCGGCTACGGGGGAGTCGTCAGCTTCGACATGGAGGGTGATCTGGAGTTGACGCGGCGTTTCGTCCACGCGCTGGAGATTCCTTACATTGCGCCGAGTCTCGGTGGCGTCGAAACCCTGGTCTCGCATCCTGCCTCGGTTTCGTATTACGATCTGAGCCGCGAGCAGCGCCTGGCCATCGGCATCAACGACGAGCTAGTGCGCTACTCGGTGGGGATAGAGGAGGCCGACGAGTTGATCGAGGACATCGAGCTGGCACTGAAGAAGATATGAGCTACCTGTAGGCCGCGGACGAACTGGTGTGTGATGAAAAACCATCTGCGCATAATTTGCGGTTCGAGCAATCAGGGGTTGGGACAGGAGATCTGCGAATACCTCGACATCCTGCCAGTCCGGATGGCAATCGAGCGGACTCCAAGCGACAACATCAAGGTCAAAATCGGCGAGAACGTCCGCGAAGACGACGTCTTCGTGATCCAGACATCCTGTCCGCCGGTCAACGATCATTTCGTCGAGCTGCTGCTGCTCATAGACGCGCTCAAGTACGCGTCCGCCCGCCGCATCACCGCAGTTCTGCCGTATTTCCCATACGTGCGCTCGGACAAAAAGGACGAGCCGCGGATCTCGATCTCGGCACGCCTGGTAGCAGATCTCCTCGAGACCGCGGGCGCCGACCGCATCCTGACGATGACCCTGCACTCGCCGCAGATCGCCGCGTTCTCGAAGATCCCGGTGGATCAGTTGTGGGCGACATCTCTGCTCTGCGACTACCTCAGGACGAAAGACCTGAGCAACGCCGTGGTCGTGTCACCCGATGTCGGGAGCGCCGACGAAGCCGGCTCGTACGCCCGCCGCATCGGCCTGCCGCTGGCCATCATGGACAAACGCCGTCACAGTGACGACGAGCAGGCTGAGATTCTCAACATCATCGGCGAGATCGATGGCAAGGATGCGCTGCTGTTTGACGACGAGGTGCTCACCGGCGGGTCGATGATGGAGGCAGTGAAGCTCCTTACGGAGAAGGGGGCGAGACGCATCCTCGCCGGCTGTACCCACGGGGTATTTTCCGGTAATGCGCTGGAGCGCATCCAGGAATCAGCTGTGGAGACTTTCGTGGTGACCAATACCATTCCGCTGCAACCGGACCAGCCTGCCAAAAAGATTGAGGTCGTTTCCGTGGCACGGCTCTTTGGTGACGCCATCAAGGCGATCCATCATGGCGAATCTGTGAGCCGACTTTTAGAATAGGAGCGAAATGCCAAGCAAGCTCAGCATCATACGTGAGTTGTGGGACTTCATGCGGGTCCGCAAAAAGTGGTGGCTAGGGCCGATCTTCGCGACGCTCATCATGCTGGGACTCCTGATTGTAATGACCGAGGGATCAGCCGTCGCCCCGTTCGTTTATGCCCTGTTCTGATCGACCTCAGGGCCACCTTGGGCCACATAACAAAGAATATGTAAACTGGGTGAAGTTGGCATGATCAGTGGGTAGCCGCTATCTTTAGGGTATACCTTGGGCCATTGGGAAAGCGGGCCCCGGGGCGCCGTGGTTGAGATGCGTATCCGTGCGGTCGTGGAGGGACGCGTGCAGGGGGTGGGGTTCCGCTACTTCACCCAGGGCGCCGCACTCGATCTGGGCCTGCAAGGTTATGTCCGCAACCTTGATGACGGCCGGGTGGAGGTGGTAGCCACCGGACCGGCAAAGCCGGTCACCGCACTGTTGCGTCGGCTGGAGCAGGGCCCACCCAACAGTCGCGTCGACTCGTGCCAGGTAGAGGAAGACCCTGGTGCTGAGCCTTTCGCGATGTTCAGCATTCGCCACTAGGAGAGCGCTTGACCGAACTGAAACAGATCAAGGCACTGATCAGGGAGGTCCCGGATTTTCCCGAGCCGGGGATCTCTTTCAAGGACATCACCACGCTCCTGCGCGACGCCAGCGGACTGAAGGCGACGGTGGACGCACTGGTCGAGCGCTTCGCCGGAGAGCAAATCGACGTCGTCGTGGGTATCGAGTCGCGGGGCTTCGTCATCGGCACGCCGATGGCGCTCGCACTCGGATGCGGCTTCGTGCCGATACGCAAGCCCGGGAAGCTGCCGTCGTCGACACTTCGCCAGGAATACACCCTGGAATACGGCACCGACGCCGTCGAGATTCACGAAGACGCCATCGGTGCCGGGGAACGTGTCCTCATGGTCGACGACCTGCTGGCTACTGGTGGCACCATGGAAGCCTCCTGCCAACTGGTCGAGCGCCTGAGAGCCACGATCGCAGGAGTCGGGTTCATCGTGGAGTTGGAATTCCTGAATGGCCGGAATCGCTTGCGCGACTACCGGGTGGACAGCCTCGTCCGGTATTAGACCAGGGCGGGTTCAACGCACAGAAAGCAGGGTCGAGGTTCTAACGGTGCCGAACGAGAAGAGCAAACTTACGAAGGCCGATCTCGAAGAAGATCAGTTTCTCGAGTGGGTAGTCAACGCCGGCGAGTATATCAAGGAGCGCCGGCAGGCGTTCATAGGAGGGACGGTCGCCGTTCTGGCGGTGATCATCATCGCCGGCGTTATCGTCAACGAACAGGAGCAGACCCACCTTATGGCCGCCGAGCAGCTCGGTCAGATCCGCCTCGCGGAGGACCAGGGCGAGGCGGCTGAGGCGTTGCGTCTGATCGAAGATCTCACCGAAGCCTACGAGGGCACTAAGGCCGCTGGTCAGGGCGTGATCATCCTGGCCAACCGCTACTACGGGCAGGGCAACTTCGCAGAGGCCGAGAAGCTGTATCGCCAGTACCTCGACGCTTACGGCCAGGTCGACATCCTGGTATACGCGGCCTGGAACGGGCTAGCCGCCTGTCTCGAGGCCCGTGGCGACATGCCGGGAGCCGCTGCCAAATACGAGGATTTCGCCCGTCTGCACCCAAGCGACATGCAGTCAGCCGCAGCCCTGTACGAGGCGGCCCGTTGTCACGGCCAGGCCGGCAACGTCGACAGTCAGCGGGCAGCGCTGAGCCGCATCATCGCGGAATTCGCCCGCTCGCCGCTGGTGGGCAGGGCCCGCGAAGAGCTGAACATGCTGTAGGCGATCGGATGAGCGGCGGACTCAAGGTATTTTCGGGCGGTAGCAATCAGGAGCTAGCATGTCGCATCTGCGATGCCTTGGACCTAGAACCGGGCAAGATCGAGTTCGTCCGTTTCAGCAACGAGAACATAAAGGCGAAGATCGCCGAGAACGTTCGCGGCTGCGATGTGTTTTTCATCCAGACGTCCTGCCCTCCGGTCAGCGAGTTCCTGATGGAACTGCTGATCGCCCTCGACGCCTTCAAATACGCCTCGGCCGGTCGCATCACCTGCGTTCTGCCGTATTATCCTTACGCGCTGTCCGACAGTAAGGACGAACCGCGCATCAGCGTAGCCGGGCGACTGATGGCCGATCTCATCAGCGAAGCCGGAGCCAATCGTATCCTGACGATGAGCCTGCACAGTCCTCAGATTGTCGGGTTCTGTCGGATTCCAGTCGATCAACTCAGCGGCGTACCGACGATCTGCGATCACTTCGGCGGCGCGATCGACCCGGACAACTGCGTGGCCGCGGCGCCCGATATCAGCCGCGCGAAGGTCACCGAGAGTTACGCCAAGCGGCTTGGCTTGCCTCTGGTGGTCGTCGACAAACGGTTGGGAAAAGATGGCGCCATGGAAGTGCACGGCGTCATCGGCGACGTCGCAGGCCGCGACGTTGTCTTCTTCGACGACGAAATAGTAACCGGAGACTCGATCCTCGAGGGGGCCCAGGCCGTGCGCGACCGTGGCGCTCGGTCCATCTACGCCGGTTGCGTCCACGGCACCCTGGCCGGTACGGCCCACGAGCGCATCACTGCCTCCGATCTGCAGGAGCTAGCTGTGACCGACACGATTCCCCTGCGTCGCGAAGCAGCGAGCGAACGGATCACCGTCTGCTCCGTCGCCGGGCTTTTCGCCGACGCCATCAAGGCGATTCACCACGAGACTTCGATAAGCGAGTTGTTCACCTGATCGCCCGCCGCAGGACGGATTCAGGACCGGAAAATAGCGGGCCGCATAATAACGCGGGGATGCAGTCATGTTGAGCGCAGCAGGGGCGAATTCCTACCTCACCATGGAGTCGCTCGATATGTCCAAGGTCTACTGGTTCTTAGCGGCGGTGGTGGCTCTCTTTATCGTCATGGCCATCCTCCGTGGCATAGGCCGGCTCAGGGAGATCCAGCATGAGCGGAATTCCGCCTGGCGCACCTTCAACAAGCTGGCCAAAGCGAGGGGACTGTCCCCGCCCGAGATCAACGTGCTGGCAAAGGCCACACGCAAGGCCAAGGTAAAGCGGCCGGCCGAGGTGCTGGCCGCCATCAAGGTATTCGACCGCGCCGTCAACAACTTCCTCGAATCCGAGGATGCAACCTCCAAAGACCAGAACCATCTCGTCTCCGTGCGCCAGAAGCTACTTTCCAAGGTAGAGTCCCGGAACAAGGACGAAGACCGACGTCAGCTCCAGCGGGGGAAGACTTCGGTACCGATTCAGATTCAGGTCATCCCCAGAAACTGGCTCGAGGAGGAGTTGAAGGGCGCGATGAACGAGGAAGATCCGCGTTTCAAGGAGGCC
>CAYWBJ010000222.1:0-21940 GCA_964456165.1 uncultured Gemmatimonadaceae bacterium
CGCCGCACCCTCAACCGCAGTCTTCTGGCCATCGGGACCATCGTGATGGGCCTGGGTATCGGCGCCGAGGGCGCGTTCCCGGCCTGGTACGGCAGCAAACACACCAAGCGCGGCGAGGGGAAGGGAGAGGAGGCCGGCATCGAGCAGTTCGCGGCGACCTGGTCGCTGCACCCGGAAGAGATCGCGTCACTGGTCGTCCCCGAGTTCGTGCACTTCAATTCGACGAGCGGCAGTTACTACTGGGGCCGCAACGGGGGCAAGTGGAACGCCGAGTACTTCGGCATGGCAATGCTGTTCTTCGCCGTCATCGGCCTGGCGCGGCTGCGCTCCGATTACCGTATCGCCGCCATGCTGAGCATCTTCGTTATCACCCTCCTGTTCTCGCTAGGTACCCACACCCCTCTGTTCCGCCTGTTCTACTACCTCGTGCCTGGCGTCAGCGACATGCGCACCATCGGTATGATCGCATTCCTTTTCGCGTTTGCCGCCTGTGCCGTGTCCGCCTTTGGGTTCGACCGGGTGTTGGCGCGGGAAGTAGACGCGGTCTGGAAGCGCAACATGGCGATCGGCGTTGGTGCCGCCTCCGTGCTGCTGTTCGCCGTGGCCCTGGCGACGAGGGAATTCCTCGACCTCTGGGTCTCCCTCCTGTGGGTCGACATCCCCGCTTCTGCCGAGGGGGCGATGCGGGCGAATATCCCGGAACTGCAGAGCGGAGCGCTCACGGCGCTGGCCTTTTTGGCCGTCCTCGCCGCCGTCACCTGGCTCTGGCTGGAGGGTAAGGTGTCGCGGACGGTCTTCGCCACGGTGGTCCTCGCCGTCGTCCTCGTCGACACCTGGCGCATCGACAAGCAGTTCATACTGCTGCTCGACCCGGACAAGCGCGCCCCGGAGGTACGGGTAAGCCAGCGCCTGGTGGCCTACCTGCAGAAGGATCCGACCGACTTTCGCGTTCTGCAGCTGCCCAGCGAAATGGAGGTGCCGCTCAAGGGCCTCGACATCGTCACCGAGCGGCACGACTTTGTGCTGCCGCGCTACAACAGGCTGGTTAAGTCGCAGTGGCTGCACCATCCGAAGATCCTCAACCTGCTCAACGTCAAATACCTCGTGGTCAACGCGCCCATCGAGGCTCCGATGTTCCAGAAAATCGGCGTCCTCGACGAGATCCACGTCTACGGTAACCCGGCCGCCTCGCCCTGGTTCTACCTGGCCGGCGAGCACGTCGTTGAGACCGGCGAAGAAGCGATCCTGGCACTGCTGTCGCAGGCCGAGTTCGATCCGACGCGGACGGTGGTGCTGGAAGCCGATCCGCCGCCGCCAGCTCCGGGCACGCCGGCTTCCGCGGATCGCTTCGAGGTTCTCGAGCATGACCCGAAGGCGGGGGAGATCGACATCCGGGTATGGGCGACGGGGACGCGCTACCTGGTGGTATCGGAGAATCACCATGTGTACTGGTCGGTATATGTCGACGGGGTGGAGCAGCCGGTTTTGCGGGCGAACTGGCTGTGGAAGGCGGTGCAGGTGCCGCCTGGCGAGCATCTGGTGGAGTGGCGGCATCGGGATCCGTCGGCGGCGGTTTCGCGATGGGTCACGGGGCTGTGTGTTCTGCTGGCTCTTGGGGGGGTGGTGGTGATTATCAAGGCGAGGCGCAGGGAGACCGACCGTTTGAAGTAGGGAGCGGCTGGGGCATCTTCGGATCTGCTGTGCAATCCCAGCCGCGGCCTTGCCCCGGCCGACCGCAGGTTGTGCGTTAGCCGCGCGGCAGGCGCATCGCGCGGATCTTGTTGTTCTTGTGGTCGCTGATCAGCAGCAGATCAGCTCCGTAAAAGCACAACCCGTTCGGCTCGTTCAGGCGCGCTTCCGTCGCCGGGCCGCCGTCGCCGCTGTCGCCGCCGTCGGTGCCAGCTATCGTCTGCAGATTCCCGGACTCGTCGATGGTGCGGACCAGGTGGTTGGCACTGTCGCAGAAGTAGAGGGTGCCACGCGCCGACGCGGTTACCGCTGCCGGCGCGCCGAGCCGGGCTTCCCGTGCCGGGGTGCCGTCCTCGGAGAATCCCTTCTCGCCGCAGCCGGCGATGGTGGTGATGATGCCGTCGGCGTCGACGTGGCGGATGACGCAGGACTTGCTGTCGGCGAAGTAGAAGCCGCCGTCGGGCATCAGGGCGATGGCGGTGGGGCGGCCGATTTTCGCCTTCGTGGCCGGTCCGCCGTCGCCGGTGTAGCCGGGCAGACCGATGCCGGCGACGGTGTCGATGATGCCGGTCGCGACGTCGATGCGGCGGATGCGGCCGACGCCGGTGCCGATGAAGGTGTTGCCGGCGTCGTCGTGGGCAACCGCGGCGGTGTCCAGCAGGCAGGCACCTACTGCCAGGCCGCCGTCACCCTTATCCCAGTCGAAGTTGGTGCCGGCGATGCTGTGAATGTTGCCGTCGGCCTCGATGCGGCGCACATGGTTGTGGCGGGTGTCGGCGATGACAACGCGACCCTCGGGGTCGACGGAGACGTCGTGCGGGTTGCCGAGATAGGCCTCAGTGGCCGGTCCGTTGTCACCGCCGTAGGCCCGGGCACCGTTGCCGGCGATGGTGTGGATGACGCCGTCGGTGTCGATCTCGCGGACGCGCTGACCCCAGTGGTCGGCGACGTAGATGTGGCCGTTGGCGCCCACTGCCAGGCCCTGCGGACCGCAGAGGAAACCGCTGGTTGCCGGCTCGCCGTCGTGCACGCTGGTACCGCCGAGGACGGTGGTGACGACGCCGGTCTCGCCGTCGTAGCGCCTGAGGCGTCCGGAGCAGTCGCCCCAGTAGACGGTGCCGTCCGGATCGGCCCAAATGCCCGACTCGCAGGAGTTGCAGCGGGTCTCGCTGCCGTGCAGGCCTTCCTCGCCGAAGCCGGGGACGCCGTTGCCGACCAGGGTGGTGACGATGCCGGTCTCAGCATCCACCTTGCGGACCCGGAAGCCGTACTTCTCGCCGACGTAGAGGTTGTCTTGGGCGTCCAGGCAGATGGAATCCGGCATCAGCGTGCTGGCCTCCACCGCCGGGCCGCCGTCGCCGTTGGAGGCACGCTGGCCGTTGCCGAGCACGGTGGTGATGATGCTGGTCTGCATGTCGATCTTGCGAATGCGGTCGTTCGAGTTGTCGCAGACGTAGAGGTTGCCCTTCGAGTCGAAGGCCAGGTGCTCGGGATGGTTGAAGCCGGCCTCCGACGCCGGGCCGCCGTCGCCGTGGTAGCCGCCCAGCGACAGCCCGGGCCCGGCGCCGGGCCGACTCTCGCCCACCTCGGAGGGGTAGTGGCGTGCGATCTGACCGAAGACGGTCTCGATGATGCCGGTTTCGGCGTCGACGCGGCGGATGTTGTTCATCCACTCGCTCGACAGGTAGAGGTTGCCGGCGTCGTCGATGGCTACGCCGCAGGTGCAGTCCAGCTCGGCGTCGGTGGCTAGGCCACCGTCGCCGCCGCGGCCGCGGCGGCCGCTGCCGGCGACGCGGGTGATGACGCCGGTCTCGTGGTCGATGCGGCGGATCGTGTCGTTGGACAGATCGGAGAGGAAGAGGTTGCCATCCTTGTCCTGAGTCAGGTCGTGGGGGTCGAGGAAGCGGGCCTCCAGCGCCGGTCCCCCGTCACCGCTGTTGCCGGCGACGAAATCGCCGGCGAAGCGGTGCAGGATGCCGTCGCCGTCGATGCGCCAGAGAACGCAGGCCAGGTAGTCGCAGACGATGAGGTCCCCGTCGGGTCGGCGCACCACGCCCATAGGCCAGCCGGCGTCGGCCTCCTTTGCCGGAATGCCGTCGGGGTAGCCGACGCCGGCGATGGTCGTGATGGTGCCGGGCTCGATCTGGTCCAGTGTCTGTTCCAGTGTCATTGCGAGTCTCCGTTGTGTAACCGTGAGGCGTCAGCTAATTTTTGTTCGAAGCCTGTTTAAGATAGGTTGCGTTTTGACCCGAGGAAGAGCGAGATGAAGCCGAGTGACGACCAGGTGACCCAGTACGAAGAGGACGGCTACTTCGTGATGGAAGGCTTGATGACCGACGAAGAAGTAGAGGAGCTGCGCGTGGAGGCCGAACGCATCGCGGCCGGCGAAGTTGACTTCCCGGTCGAGCTCGTCGAATTCGAGCCGCACGCCGCTCCGGAGACCCCACCGCTGGATCGGTTGCGCAAGATCAACGAGTGCGCGTTCAACAATGCGGTTTTCCTCGAACACGCCCGCAACGCGAAGCTGCTGGAGGCGGCCGCAGCCGTGCTCGGCCCCGACCTGAAGCTGTTCGGCGACCAGATGTTCATCAAGCCTCCAGGCGGTATGGAGAAGACCTACCACCAGGACTCACCCTATTTCAAGGTCGAGCCGATGGCGTTGGGCAGCTCCTGGGTTGCCATGGACGAGGTGACGGTAGACAACGGCTGCCTGTTCGTGGTGCCCGGCACGCACAAGGGGGGGCCGCGCGATCACAGCGATGTCTGGATGGTGGGGGAACGCGAGGACAAGAAGATCCCGGACGCGATGATCGATTTTGACCGCGAGGTGCCGATCGAGCTCGCCAAGGGGAGTGTGTCATTTCATCACAGCTTGCTGATGCACCGGTCCGGGTCGAACAATACGCAGACGCGGCGGCGGGGGTTGGCCACGCACTACATGAGTGCAAGGTCCAAGTGGACTGGCGATGTAGCTCAGAAGCCACAATATCCGTTGTTGGCTGGGCGAGAGTACGAGGGGTGCGTGTGATTCTTCTGTTGTGGTGATCCGAAGTTTCATTCGAGGCCAGGCAGGGGCACTGCCTGGCCCGACCTACAGGGTAGACCAGTCAGAATTCCCAACCCCTTAATCAACCGACCTCAACCTGCTCCGGTTGGAACGGGGGGCTCGACCCTCTGTCTGGATCGGTTTGCCGCGATCCGCGCGTCCCGCCACGGGGAATGGTGGGGACTTTGGCGGCGAGAGCGGCGGGTTTCGCAACGGAGAGGATGGTTGATTCGCGGCGGCTCTCCGGGGCGCCGTGGCAGGTTGGAGACCAGTAGGTTGGTGCCGCCGTCCTGCTTGTGGAGTTCGAAGGCGCCGTAGAGCTCGCCAGTGGCGGTTCTCGATTCGCAGGACAGCTTGTCGACGCGGTACTTGTCGAAGACCGACATCCAGAGCTGGCGCAGATGCAGGTTGTCGCGGCCGCGGGCGGCGGAGAATACGGGGCGGTGAAAAACGGCGATAGTCCAGCGGTTGGGGTTGTGAGCCGGCACCGGCTCGAGCCACCGAGCCTGCGTTTCCCGTTTTTCGTTGGAGTTCAGGGCGATGAAGCGCACCCCTTGCTAGTCGAGGTAGTAGACGGTCTCCTCTAGACCGGCCGGGCCGTTGAGCGGCAGCGCGAAGGTGGGCCGCCAGTTGCGGGACAGCCCGTCGCAGTATTCGTGGTTGCCGGGAACCGGAAGGCTCGGCACCATGCCGTTGATCCAGCCGGCGGCGTAATACCACTCACCCCATTCCTCGTCATTGTGGGCCCGGTTCACTAGGTCGCCGGCGTGGACCAGCAGCTGCGGCCGGGCCTGGCCGTAGGCCTGGCGAATCGCGCGCTACCTGTGCGACTTGAGTCGTTCTGGGCATCTCCGACGTAGACGAAGGTGAATGGCTCGGCCTCGCGACTGGCGATGCGGAAGTGGAACCACCCGCTCCAGACTGCGCCGTCACCCTCCCAATAGGCGTAGAGGGTTTGCGGCTCGAGCCCCACCATCTCGGCGGTGTGGTAGGCGACCCGGTCCAGCTCGGTATCCGGTCACTGCGTGGTGGCTTAAGTGGCAACGGCGGCGATGGCAAATCCCGGCCGGCTGCCGAACGGTCCGGTCGCAGTCGCAGGAGCGAACTTGACCTGTGGTGCACCAGCGGCCGAATCAGTCCGCCAAGTCACGGATTGGGTCGTGGCCGGGTCGCCGCTGCGACGACGGGTGCGCGCAGGCAAAGCAGCAGCAGCGGCATTGACATAACCTTGGATCCGAAATTGGTAGCGCCAGGAAGGTGAAGAGGGCGACTCCCCGTGGCAACCGATTCGTGCTGCGGGGGACGGGGTCAGCGCTGCGTTCGGGAACTTCCCAGCAGCCAGACCGCGGCCGCCACCGCGGCTCCGAGCGCGGCCATGAAGTGAAACATCTCGGTGTAGTCGCCGCGGTGCACCAGGTAGCCGGCGAGGATGGGCCCAGCCACCTTGCCGGCGTTCTTGAGCGCGCCGACCGCACCCATCCCGGCACCCAAGTGATCGGGATCAACCTGGGTAGAGACCAGGGCCAGCGTCGACGGAAAGATGAGGGCCTGACTGGCTCCGAGGACCAGGGCGGCAGCGACGAAGGGAAGGGGGGCGGCTGCGTCGGGCAGGTAGAAGAGGGCCAGCGCCATAAGCACGGCACCGGCGCTTATGGTCTGTCGGAAGCCGAGCCAGTCGCCGAGGCGGCCGCCGCCGGCGCGCAGCAGCAGGTGGGCGTGTTCCGGGATCGAGAAAAAGTAGCCGACTATGTCGTCCCTGAAGCCGAGGCCGAGGCCGTAGAGGGGGAGAAAGGTGCGGATGGCGTAGAGGCCGGCGAAGGTGGTGAACTCCAGCAGGCCAGCCAGCCAGACGGCCCGCGTCCGCGCGGCCGCCGCCAGGGCGTGGGCCGCCTGCTCGCGCAGTGGCAGGCGGCCGGTGAGCGAGGACGGCTGCGACGGCATCGTGAGCACCGGCACGAAAGCCAGGCAGGAGAGCAGGCCGATGGTGGTGAACACCCCTACCGGGTCTGTATAGGACAGTAGTAGGCCGCCGCCGGCTGGGCCCAGGATATAGCCTCCGTGGCGGCCCATCCCGAAGATTCCCAGTCGGGTACCCAGATTGCCCCCGCCCCATTCGGCAACCATCGCGAAGGTCACCGGGCCGTAGATGGCGGTGGCGAGACCGTGCACGAGTCGGATTGCGAACAGCTCGTCGGGCGTCGTCACGAACCGGTAGAGAAAGGGCATGCCGGCGAAGAAGGCGGTGCCGGCCAGCAGCCAGCCGCGGCGGCCCCACCGATCAGAGAGCAGACCGACGGTAGGTTTGAGCACTATGCCGGTAACGGTCGACACCGAGACAATGAGTCCCAGGAACCAGTCGCTGGCTCCTAGGGCGACGGCGTAGATGGGCAGTACCGGCGTCTTGCCCATCTGGTAGCCGGTACGGACGATCAGGTCGGTCGCGGTCAGCCGGATGAGCGGCGACACCGGCGTCTGCGGCATTGCGGCCGGTGGGATCAGACGGCGATTGGCTGGAGCCCGGACTGCCCGATCAGCCGGTTCAGCGCCTGCAGATCGGTGTCGATCAACGCTCTCAGTTTGCCGGTCTCGGCCTCCACCTGGGCTGCCAGGTTTTCGTAGACGGCCCGCATCTGGGCTGTCGGCGCCGCGTCGGCCAGTGCCACCGTGGCCGCCAGCCCGGAGAGCTTGAAGATGACGGCGGCCGGAAAGCGGATCCGATCTCCCAGGATGTCGTCACCCTCGCCGGCGAGGGCCGCTTCGATGGCGGCCAGCTTCTCCAGGAGGGCGGCCGCTGCGTCGGCCACGGCCGCCGCAGCGTCACCGCCGGCCGCCGCTTTCTTCTTCCACTCGGTCAGCTGATCGCGGACCCGGCGCAGTCGGTTGACGGCCCGATTGCCCTCCGACAGCCGTTCGTGAATCTGCCGGCGCAGCTGGAACTGGACGTCGAGGTCGGCGGAGGTGGCAGCGATGCGGGGATCGCTGCGGAGCTCGAAAGACTCGACGGATACCCGGTCGCCGACGGTGAGGCGGATCTGACAGCGGCCGGGGGCGGCCAGGGGACCGTTGGGGACCTTGGGGGCTGGCGTGCGCGGACCAGCCACCGCCTTTGCCACCGCCTTGTTCGGCAGGAGCTTCGGCGCGTCCGGGTAACGCATGTCCCAGACGAACCGGTTGAGGCCAGCGGTCGCGGACAGGTACTGGTGCTCCACCGGCTCTTCGGTTTCCTCCTCTTCTTCGTGCGTGACTTCGTTTTCGGTCTTGCTTGCGAAGCTCCGGATCAGCTTGCCGTCGGCGGCGAGGATTTCCAGGGTGATCGGCTCTTCCGGCTGCTCTTCTAGGTAGTAATAGATGATGACGCCCGGCGGCGGGTTCTCGCCGGCATCGAGCAGCCGCATCCGGGATTCTCCGAGCTCCTCCTCGTGGTAGAAGGCGGCGTGGCCCCCAAGTCCCAGCATGTAATTCTTGCCGGGGCCGCGGAAGAAGCCGACCCCCCAGTTCATGTTGCGGCGCACCGTGGGGACAGGGGTCAAGAGCGCGGTGCCCGGTGCACCGGATCGTGCCGCCAGAACGCGCAGGGGTGTTACTTCGTCGAGGATCCAGAATGAGCGACCGTGGGTGCCGATCACCAGATCGTCCCCTTTAACCAGCAGGTCATAAACCGGCACCACCGGCAGGTTGTTGCGCAGCGCCAGCCAGTTGGCACCGGAATCGAGGGAGACGAACATACCCGAGTCGGTACCGACGTACAACAGCCCCGCCTGCTGTGGGTCCTCGCGGATCACCCGGGTGACCTCGCCGTCCGGCATGCCGGCGGCGATTGCGTCCCAGCTCTGGCCGTAGTCGCGCGTGCGGAACAGATAGGGCTGGTAGTCGTCGAGCTTGAAGCGCGAGGCGGCGACCCAGGCGGTGCCGGCGGCGTGGGCGGACAGCTCGATGTTATTGATGTGGGTGAACGGCTCCAGGCCGGCTGGCGTGATCTCGCTCCAGCTCCCGCCCCCGTCGCGCGAGATGTGGATGAGGCCGTCGTCGCTGCCGGCCCAGAAGGTGCCGGCCTCGTGCGCCGACTCGGCGAAGGCATAGACGGTGCCGTAGCCCTCGGCGCCGGTGTTGTCTCTGGTGATCGGGCCGCCGGAGGGACCGAGCTTGTCCGGGTCGTTGCGGGTCAGGTCCGGACTGATCGGCTCCCAACTCTCCCCCTCGTTGGTGGACCGGAAGACGATGTTGCCGGCGGCGTAGAGGATGCCGGCGTCGTGGGGGGAGAAGCTGATCGGGAAAGTCCAGGAGAACCGGTATTTCATGTCCCGCGGCGCCCACCCGAAGTTCTCTTCGGGCCAGACGTTGACCAGGCGCACCTGCTTGGTGCGATGGTCGTAGCGCTGCAGTACGCCGTTGCCGCCGGGCGAGCTGCCGATGGCGCCGACGTAGGCGATGTCGTCATCCTCGGGATGCACCGTGACGTCGCCGCTCTCACCGGTGCCGACCGGGTAGCAGTGGGTCCAGGGGATACCGTTGTACTCGGTGGCGCTGGGCACCGCCAGGCTGGAGTTGTCCTGCTGGGTGGCGTAGACGTTGTAGGGAAAGCGATTGTCAGTGGCGATGCGGTAGAACTGGGCGGTCGGCTGGTTGAAGATAGTCGACCAGGAGGCGCCGCCGTTGTAGCTCACGCAGGCCCCCCCGTCGTTGCCCTCGATCATGCGCTGCGGATCTGCGGGATCGATCCACAGATCGTGATTGTCGCCGTGAGGGGTGGTCATCTCGTCGTAGGCGCGGCCTCCATCGGTCGAGCGGTACATCTTTAGGTTGGTGATGTAGACCGTGTCGCCGTCCCCGGGGTCGGCAAAGATGTGGCAGTAGTAGAAGGGCCGAGCGAAGAGGGCCTTGTGGTTGGACATCAGCTCCCACTTGTCCCCGCCGTCGTCGCTGCGGTAGACCCCGCCCTCCTCGGCTTCGATCACCGCCCACACCCGGTCCGGTTGCGGCGAGGCGGTGATGCCGATCTTTCCCTTAATGCCTTGCGGCAATCCTTCCGTGAGCTCCTGCCAGGTGTCCCCGCCGTCGGTAGAGCGGTAGATGCCGCTATCCTCGCCGCCGCTGGAAAGGGTCCAGAAGTTGCGGTAACACTCCCAGATGGCGGCATAGAGGATGCGGGGGTTGTGCGGATCCATGGTCAGGTCGACGGCGCCGGCCTTGTCGCTGACGTAGAGCACCTGCTCCCAGCTCTTGCCGCCGTCGACAGTGCGGAAGACGCCGCGCTGCTCGTTGGGCCCAAAGAGGTGCCCGAGGGCGGCCACGTACGCCACGTCCGGATCCCGCGGGTGCACGCGGATCTCGCCGATGTGGCGGGTCTCCGCCAGGCCCAGATGGCTCCAGCTCCTGCCACCGTCGGTGGTGCGGTAGACGCCGTCCCCGTAGCTGACGTCGAGGCGGATGTTGGTCTCGCCGGTGCCGGCGTAGATGACGTTGGGATCGGCCTCGGAGACGGTGAGGGCGCCGATGGCAGCGGAGGTGAAGTAGCCATCGGAGATGTTTTCCCAGTAGGTGCCGGCGTCATCGCTCTTCCAGACGCCGCCGGCGCAGGCGCCGAAGTAGAAGGTGGCGCGTTCGGTGGGATGGCCGGCGACGGCGGAGGCGCGGCCGCCGCGGTGGGGACCGATGCATCTGTAGCGGAGGGCCTGGAGGTCCTTGGGTTCTGGGGTGTAGGTGGTTGCCATCTTGGTGGCTCCTGGTCGAAGGCGCTAGAGATCGTGCGACGGGCTGCAGGGCGACCCTCCAGATTCGGAGAGACCGTCCGGGTTGGGAGGGGGAAAGAAACCACAGCGTCTAAGGATTAGCAATGCCATGGGGTAGATGGCCGAGGTTCGGGTTGCACCTGCCTTCGTTAGGCGGAAAGGTACGTGACCCTGGCAAGCCCGCAGCGCGTTGTCTGCGCCCTCGCTCGTGGCGGTGGAGATGTGTCGAACGCCCATGCTGACACCGACCCCAGAAGCTGGATTCGAACGCATTCTCCGAGCGTTGGCCCGCTCGAGCCGACTGCAAGGGAGCCCGCGGCGTGACCTGAACCCGGTTAGTCTTTCAGGAAGTCGTGGACTACGGCGCCATAGCCTTCGGTGTAGTCCATCTCAACATAGTAGGCGCCGTGGTAGGAGATGGGCTCGAAAGCGGTGAGGTCGTAGATGGGGGAGGGGTTGAACTGGACGATGCCGTCGCCGGCGCGGCAAAGGTGGGCCTGCACGTCGGTGGTGACGGCGGTGGGGTCGATTATCTGGAGGACGTCGTGACCGGTGCCGTCCACCCTGGGAATCGCCTTAAGACGCCAGCTCGGCTGCGTATCGGGAAGCTCGTCGACGGCGGCCTCGCGGTGCATCGTGGAGCGGATGCTCATCACCGAGCTGTTGGCGATTACGGTGTCGGTGTACATGACGCGCTCATCCATGGCCACGGTTATGTCGGCGTAGACCTTGGGAGTGCCATAGATCTCGCGGCCGGCGGGGATGCTGGACTTGGAGTTAAGGAAGGCGATGGGGGCGAAGTAGCCGCTCTGGTCTTCGTAGGTGCAGGGGACGGTGAGGACGCTTTCGTCGAAGGCGCCGTAGCTGGAGGCCCAGGGTATGGTCAGGCCGATGGCGACGCAGAGGCCGTTTTCGACTGGCTCGAAGCAGGCCGGCAGGACGCGGTCGATGGCGGCGACGTCAGCCCTGAAGCAGACGAACTGGAAGCGGGCGTTGCGGTAGCGCACCGGCGGCATCGGGTAATACGGAGAGAAGGCCGGCATGTTGGCGATCTGGTCGAGGGGGATGCTCATGGCAGCAGCTCCTTTTCATTCCAGACGAGGGGGAACCGGGTGCACGCCATCGGCGGTGGACACGAGCCGGCGTGCCCCCGTCATCGCTGGGCGTAGAGCCGGTTCTCGGCTTGGTGGGTGACCCGCTGCGAGTAGTGATGGACCTGGCGCGGCGCCTCGCCGTCGTCGATGGTGGTTGGCACCTCGATCACGAAGTCGGCGAAGTGGGGTGTGTTGAAGGCGACGAAGGCCAGCGAGAGGGATTCGATCCGGCGCTCCCAGCCGCGGGACAGATCGGGGTAGGCGAGCGGCCCGGTATCGACCTGAAAGGTGTCGGTGGCCCTGATCGTGTTCATCGTCTTGACCGGGTACTCTATGATAGCGCGCCGGCCACTGGTGTCGTCCCGGATCTCGGTCTGCGCGATCAGCGGGGCGTTGCCGTAGGTCGCCCGGAGCGCAGCGGCCGGGTCGGCGAGCAGCTCGACCTCGGCCTCGACCAGGCTGTGCCGCACGCCCCCCCACAGGTCGGCGAAGTTGCGGTACTCGCGGTAGTTCTCGTTCAGGAAGGCCTTGCGGCGGAAGATCAGGGCGTGGTCGCGCCCGAAGATCGGGAGGAAATCGTAGTTGTCGGCCAGAAACAGCTCGCTTTGAGCGAAGGTGTGCTCGCTCTTGCAGGAAGCGGCCTGAATGAAATCCTCATCCTGGCCATCCGGATCGATCAGGCGGGTGCGGGACTCGACCCAGAAGCGCACCTCGTTGCTGGGTGCGGTGCCGATCGAGAAGGAGCGGCTGTAGTCGATTGGATGCACGGATCACCTTCAGGGCTGTCTTAGAACGGCGCGGGCGGATCGGTGGTATTTAAAGGGCTTTCCGTCCTCGGAGCAACCGATCACAGCTCCATATACCGTCCTCATCCAGGCCGTCGCCCGGGTCATCGTGTGGAGCCGCCTGGCCGGCGTCGAATACCCCTGTCAGTGGAGTGGTCGAAATGAATCCCGTCAGACCTCGATCGGCTCGAGTTGGCGGTTCTCGGCGAGATAGCCGGCCAGCACGTCCGGTGCGTGCTCGAACAGCAGCAGCCAGCGCTCGGAAAGGGCCTGGTCAAGGATCCGCTCCTTGCTCTCCATGGTCATCACCGGGTAGAGGTCGAAGCCCATCGTGTAGTGGGTCTTCAGGTGAGTGGGCGTCGGTGCTAGGTCGGCCAGGAAGCAGGCGGTCGCGCCGTCCGAGTGTAGCAGCACCGACTGGTGGTGGCGCGTGTGCCCGGGCGTGGCCAGCAGTTCCACCCCCTCGGTCACCGTCTCGTTGTCCTCGGTGATCACCAGGCGTCCCTCCTGTTCCAGCGTTTCCCAGGTGTGCGACAGGTAGCTGGCCCGGCTGCGCACGTCCGGGTTGCGGGCGATGGCCAGCTCGCCGCGGTTGACGTGGTAGGTGGCGTTGGGGAAAGTGGCCACGACCTTATCGCCGACGCGTTGGCAGTTGCCGCCGCAATGATCGAAGTGCAGGTGGGAAAGGATGACTTTATCGACCTGGTCGGGCCGCACGTCGGCGGCGGCGAGATCACGTTGCAGGTGATGAGCGGATTTGTCCACGGCGTACATCTGCGCGAACTTGTCGTCGTGCATGTCCCCGAGTCCGGTGTCAATCAGGATCGTTTCGGTGCCGGTGCGCACGAGGAGGCAGTTGAGCCCCAGCCGAATGCGGTTGTGCCCGTCGGCGGGGTGGAACCGCTCCCACAGCACCTTGGGCACAAGCCCGAACATGGCGCCGCCGTCCAGGCGAAACGCGCCGTCACTGACTACAGTGATCTCCATCTGACCCAGTTGCATAACACCTGCTCGCAAGTCCCGTTCGAATGAGTACCGCCGAACCGGGAGAAGTCCTGATTGAGGCCGAGGCTATCCGGCAACGTATCACCGAGCTCGGGGCCGCGATCTCCGCTGACTACGTCGAACTCGAACGGCCCCTGCTCCTGGTGGGAATTCTCAGGGGTTCCCTGGTGTTCCTCGCCGATCTCTGCCGCCACATCTCGGTGGACGTCGAGGTGGACTTCATGTCCATCTCCAGCTACGGCGCGGGCGTGGACAGCAGCAGCGCAGTGCGCATCCTGAAGGATCTTGACGAGGACATCGCTGCCCGCCACGTGCTGATCGTCGAGGACATCGTCGATACCGGGCTGACGATCGGCTGCCTGCTCGACACGCTGCAGGCCCGCAGGCCGGTGAACCTGCGTGTCTGCACCCTTCTCGACAAGCCGGCGCGCCGACGACGCCCGGTGGAGCTTGCGTACACCGGCTTCACGATCGAGGACCGGTTCGTCGTCGGTTACGGCATGGACTTCGCGCAGCGCTTCCGCAACCTGCCTCACGTCGCGGTCCTCGCGCAGGACGGCGGATCGACCGCCCTGCCGGCGGGCCGGCTCAGCTGCCGTTGATCGCCTGGTTCAACACCTGGCTCAAGGCCTGTCCCGCCTGTTGTCGACAGTAGCTCATGGAGCAAGTGAGTGGGGCATTTCCGCGGCCTGCAGCAGTCTGCGGAGGAAGCTGGCGGCGACAATATACGCATCACCGTTTGTGCCAAGCAAGAAAAGGTTGGTGGTGCAGCGCGGGCGCTTTGGAGGGGTTGGCGCGAAGTCGAGCGGGCGGTGTCAGGGGACTTTCGCTGCAGGGATAAACCGCTCTCGGCGAGTCGGTTATGGTGGGCAGGGCCGCACCTGGTGCATCTGACAAGGTCCAAATGCATGCAAGAATCGGGAGCCCGCCAACGTCCACCGGCCGGTTGACCATGTGCAGTGCTGTCCTATGTTCTAATCTATACTCGGTTCGTCAGCTGCCTGCGGTTTCGCACAACGCGCTGGGCGTCAGAGGCGCGTTTTCAAATCCGGCTATAGGAGGGCCCCTAGGATACAGTTCGGATACAGTACTGAGGAGAAAAGGATGGCAAATGGATCCCAGGATTAGCGTGCGCAATGGCAAGCAGGGCGCCGAGGTCGAGCGCCGGCTCGAAGCACGGCTCAGGAAGTACCACGACAAGCGCTTGGAGCACCGTTGATTACCGTCGGCGTGCCGTGCGAGACCTATCCGGGTGAGCGCCGGGTGGCGTTGGTGCCCGATGCGGTCCAGGCGCTGCAGCAGAAGGGGATCACTGCGATCGTGGAGGCCGGGGCCGGGAGCGCCGCGGGGCATGTCGACAGCGACTACGAAGCCCGGGGCGCCGAGATCAGCGATCGCGCTGGCGCGCTTGCCGCCGGCGCCGTTCTCCAGGTGCGCACGCTCGGCGCCAACCCCGAAGCGGGCCGGGCCGATCTAGAGGGCCTGCGTTCCGGCCAGATCATTATCGGGTTTTCCGAGCCACTTACCGCCCGCGACGAAATGGCCGCAGTCGCCGGCCGCGGGGCCACCCTGCTGGCGATGGAGCTGGTGCCCAGGATCACGCGGGCGCAGAGCATGGACGCGCTGTCGTCGATGGCCACGGTGGCCGGCTACAAGGCGGTACTGCTGGCAGCCGGCCACCTGCCCCGGATGTTCCCCCTGCTGATGACCGCGGCTGGTACCGTGACCCCTTCCCGGGTCCTCATCATCGGCGCCGGCGTCGCCGGCCTGCAGGCCATTTCGACCGCCCGCCGTCTCGGCGCGGTCGTGGAAGCCTATGACGTGCGGCCGGTCGTCAAGGAGCAGGTTGAGAGCCTCGGTGCCAAGTTCGTCGAGCTCGACATTGAAGCGGCCGAGGCGGAAGACGCCGGCGGCTACGCCGTGGCCCAGGGCGAGGATTTCTACCGCCGCCAGCAGGAAGCGATGGGTCGGCTGGTGGCCGATTTCGACGTGGTGATTACGACTGCGGCGGTGCCCGGCAAGCGGGCGCCGCTACTGGTCTCCGAAAGCATGGTTCGGGGCATGGCGCCGGGCTCGCTCATCGTCGATCTGGCGGCCGAGCGGGGTGGTAACTGCGACCTGACGGTCGCCGGCGAAACGGTCGACGTGGACGGCGTGACCGTGATGGGGCCGTTAAACCTGCCGGCCAGCGTTCCGTACCACGCGAGCCAGATGTATGCACAGAATGTTTCGGCCCTGCTGCTCCACCTTGTCGGTGAACAGGGCTTGGCGATCGATCCGGAGGACGAGATCACCCGCGCCGCTATGGTCTGCAATAACGGCGCGATCGTCCATTCCCAGGTCCTCGAGCTGGGCGATTCGGTCCAGGTTTAGGAGTCCCATGGAAAGCCTCGTAGTAGCTCTCACCATCTTCGCCCTGGCGGTCTTCCTCGGCTTCGAGATTATCACCAAGATCCCGCCGACTTTGCACACGCCGTTGATGTCGGGATCCAATGCGATCTCCGGCATCACCCTGATCGGTGCGCTACTCGCTGCCGGTACCCGGGCCACCGAGCTGAGCACCTGGCTCGGGCTGGCGGCGGTGATCTTCGCTACCATCAACGTGGTGGGCGGCTTCCTCGTCACCCACCGGATGCTCGGCATGTTCAAGCGGCGGGACTGAGTGCTTCTATGAATCAGGCGTTGATCAATTTCACCTACATGGTGGCGTCGGTCCTGTTCATCCTCGGGCTCAAGGGACTCACTCACCCGCGCACCGCGGTGCGCGGCAATATTCTGGGGGCGCTCGCCATGCTGCTGGCGGTGGTGGTGACCCTTCTCGACCAGCAGATCCTCAGCTTCGAGATCATCCTGACCGGGCTGGTGATCGGCGCCCTTATCGGACTGGTCCTGGCATTGAAGATCCAGATGACGGCCATGCCGCAGCTGGTGGCGCTGTTCAACGGTTTTGGTGGCGGCGCCTCGGTGCTGGTGGCCGGTGCTGCACTGATCGAGGGTACCGGGACGGCGGCGGCGCCCTCGAATCAATTCCTCGTTGCCACCGCGGCATCGGGTCTGATCGGGGCGGTCACATTCTGGGGCAGCCTGGTGGCGTTCTCCAAGCTCCAAGAGCTGGTATCGGGTAATCCCGCTAAGCTGCCTGGGCAGCACCTGTTCAACGCGCTGTTCACGGTCGCCGCCCTTGTGCTCGCGGTGCTAGTGGTGATCGACGCCGACGCCACCACTTACTTCTACTATATGGTGGGCGTCGCCTCGGTCCTCGGCATCCTGCTCGTCGTCGGCATCGGCGGCGCCGACATGCCGGTTGTGATCGCCTTCCTGAACTCTTGCTCAGGGCTGGCGGCGGCGGCTACCGGGTTCGTGTTGGGGAACAACGTGCTGATTATCGCGGGTTCGCTGGTGGGAGCTTCCGGTCTCATCCTGACTCAGATCATGTGCGTGGCGATGAACCGCTCGCTCGGCAACGTGTTCTTCGCCGGCGTCGGGGCCGAGGTGGCCACCGACAGTGGCGACGAAATCTACGCCGGCAAGGTCAAGGCGACATCGGCCGACGAGCTGGCCATGGTTTTCGAGACCGCGCGTCGCGTCGTGATTGTTCCCGGCTACGGCATGGCGGTGGCGCAGGCCCAGCACGCGGTGCGGGATCTGACCAACCTGCTCGAGGCCCGGGGCGTCGAGGTGGAGTTCGCAATCCATCCGGTCGCTGGGCGGATGCCAGGCCACATGAACGTGCTGCTGGCCGAAGCCGAGGTGCCCTACGACAAGCTCAAGGAGATGGACCACATCAACCCGACCTTCGACCAGACCGATGTGGCCCTGGTCATCGGCGCCAACGACGTGGTCAACCCGCTGGCGCGGGAGGATGACTCGGGACCGATCGCGGGCATGCCCATCCTCGATGTGGACAAGGCGCGGACGGTGGTGGTGATCAAGCGGAGCTTGAGTCCCGGGTTTGCCGGGATCCCGAATCCGCTGTTTGCCGCTGACAACGTGTTGATGTACTTCGCCAGCGGTAAGGAAGCGGTTCTCGATCTGGTTACCGCGATAAAAGAGACCTGATCTGATTTGGGTGCGGAGGCGCCCAGGGTTCAGGAGAGAGCCCCGGGGTGGTCCGTCGTCAAATGAAACTCGGTGACTGATCGAAATCAGTGGCCTGAGTAGAACCGCTAGGTCAGCTGGCGCGTGGCGAAATCCTTTGTCATTTTTAGGGAGAAGTGTGTTTTTTATCTGAAAATGGTTCTCCTGGCGGGACCTGGTCCAGGCAGGGAAGAGACGGAAAAGCAGCTCTCACCGCCCGGCGAAGAGATCGTGCGGTGACGTTGCGATGAAGAGGGGTTAGGCAACGCGCGTATGGAGGTAATGATCGAGCCAACCAGCAGGAGTACAGTCTTTTGGCCGCGAGGCACTGTCCGGCCGGGATTTTTCTGTGTGCTGGCTGTTCTGTTTCTGGCCCTGGAATTGGGAGTCGGCAAGGCCGGCGCGCAGCCGGGAGCCGAGTACGTCGCCTCCCCGTTCCGCTCGCTGGCCAAGACCCGGCAGCTGCTCGATTCGGCCGACTTGCGGGTGATGCTGGCCAGCGGCTACGAATTTCGTCGCAACATCAAGAGCAGACTGGCGGAGCGACCGGGTGTCATCGTCAGTCGCGTCTATGCCAGGGAGCGCTCCGGCGGCAAGCAGGAGCGGGTCGAGGTCGCTCTTGCTCCCGACGGGGCCGGGGGCTACGGCTTCACCCTCTACGGAGAGCGACTGCGGACGCTTGCGGCCGACTTCAGGCGGATGGCCGACGAGGCCGGGCGCGCCCGCGGGGACGAGGGCCCGGATCTGGGCTACGAGATGTACCGTCTAGGCCACATCGAGGCCGACCGGGCGGTGGGAATCCTCAAGGCACTGGGCTATCACACTGTCGAGTTCTCGATGTCGAGCAAGTCAAAGGGGCTGCCGATATACGAGGCGGTGCGCGACAAGAAGGAGCACCTGCCCTGGATCGTGAAGGTGGTCAACGCCACCAAAACCAGCCTGCTGGAGGTCGACGCCGCGGGTGGGAAGAAGAGCAGCTCGTCGGGAGGAAGTAGAGGTAAAGGCGTTCAGGGCGCGCCGAAGCTGGGTGGAGCCCACCTGCACAGTGCTACCGGCGGGGCGCCGGAGCAACGGTTGCTCTTGGTGTTCGACCGCAACGACCCGGAGGCGCTGGAGAAACTCGTCAACCTGCTGCAGTCGCACGTCGACCTGCCGGCGCAGCAGATCGTGGTCGAAGCCCTTGTCATCGAGGTTAACACCAACCGATTGCGCAGCCTCGGGGTCGAGCTCAGCGGCACCTCGGGCAGCGTCAGCGGGAGCTTCGAGCGCAGCACCGGGTCCGGCAACCCGATCACGACATTCCTGTTCTCGCGCGACACCTTCACCGACTTCGCCTCGTTAAAGAGCAGTGTTGAGGCGTTATCTGAGAGCGGCGACGCCGAGATCCTTTCCAGCCCTTCGGTGCTGGTGCTTAACGACCGGCAGGCCCGCATCCAGGTGGGCCGGCAGATCCCGATCGTGCGGTCGACGGCCACCACGTCCTCGGTCACGAAGGGCATCGAGTATTTCCCGATCGGCATCGTTCTGAACCTGCGCCCGCGCATCAACCGCGAAAGCACTGAGGTGACGCTGCAGATCGAGACTATCATCAGTTCGATCTCGACCGAATCGGCGGCCAAGCTCGAAGCCGGCGTTTCCGAGAGCATCGAGTTCGCGCCGATCGTTGACAACCGCCTGGTGGAGACCTACGTCCGGGTTGCCGACGGCACTCCGTTCATCATCGGTGGCCTGCTGTCGACCGAGGCACTCGACACCAAGGCGGGTGTGCCGTGGCTGTCCAGTATTCCCGGACTGGGCAAGCTGTTCTCCCGGCAGCGGCTGGAGAAGATCCAGCGCGAGGTGATCGTGGTGATCACCCCCCACATCGTGCCGCTGGAGGACAACAGCTTCAGCTACCTGATCCCCAAAGATTCGGACATCTTCGACCGCTTCGACTACCGCCTCTACCGCAATGCCTATCGCGTCCGGGACGATGACGTATGGGATCTGGAGTTCGTGCGCGAAAGCCCGGTACTGACCAGGCTGTTGGACGAGCTAACCGCGCGCGCCGATCAGGACGTCATGCTGCACCGCAACGAGCAGGTGGAAGGCCTGCTCAGCGGCGAGATCCCGGGCGAGGAGGTCCTGGTGCGGCGGATGTTATACGAGATCGTGGGCAACCTCGACTTTGGCCGCGAGATCGACTTGGACCAGGTCTTCGTGTTCACGCCGCCGAGCCATTCCGACCGGGGCCAGCTCTACAGCGACGACTTGGTCTTGAGCAAGGCGCTGAAGCCGGCGTTGAAGGAGCCCGAGCGCGCCCTAGTGCTCACCTACGAGGCTCGTCCCACACCCAAGCCAGGTCACGCGTTCAGCCTGCCGATCGCATCGGTGATCGACACGGTCGTCGCCGTCAGTCAGCAGCGCAGCCTTCTGTGGGACCTGAACCGCTATAACGCGGATGACGAACCCGAGCAGCGGGCGATCATGCTGGCCAACGCCGGCGACGTGGAGCGTCTCAAGAACGTGCTGATCCTCAAGCGCGTGCTGGACCTCAATGGCAACCTGGCGCAGACGCTCAAGGCGTTCCGGCCGGGGGTGCAGATCCTGTTCCCTACTCGCGACGACATGCGGACGCGGTATCATCCCATTGACAGGGAAGTGGCGCAGTTGTTCTTCGAAACCCAGTTCCCTTACCAGCTGTCCGAACGAATCTTCAACCGGACGTTGCGCCAGGTGCAGGGCACCAGCGGAGTGGGTGGCGAATGAAATCGTCTCGAAGCAGAATCGCAGCTCTGCTCCTCCTTGCCGTGACCGCCGGCTGTTCCGAACCGGACAAGTTGGTGAGCTCGGTGGCCGGAGACGGCAGCCTAGAGATCAGACTTGAGGCCGAGCGCAACTGGGTGTTTCCCGACACCGAACTGCCGCTGCGGGTGATCGTCGCGTCGCCGTCTGGACCGGTGGCGGACACGACGACCGCCTCGGTGCAGTTGATCGCAAATTTCGGCAGCGTCAGTCCGTCGACGGTGCACGCGATTTTAAACGGTCCCGATGCCGAAGGTGCCGGCGCCGACAGCCTCTACTTCCAATGGGTGCTCTTCAAAGCCGATCGCTCCGGCATTGACTCCCGGACGCAGGGCGAGGTCACCGCCCTTATGGGGGAGGTAATGACGCGACTGAAGATCAGAATCGCCGATTCGCCGCCCGACCAGTAACCGTTCTGGTGCTGGGCCCGGCAGCGCTTGTGTCTGTTGCCGGGATTGATATATTAAATGGTTCGCCTTGACAGTCGACCCGCTTCTCAGGCGGGTCGATTTTGTTTATGAGGAAACATAGAGTACTGCAGCACAATATCTTAAGGATCTCCAGATGAACCGCCCAGGATTCCCGGCCAAACAGGGGCTGTACGACCCCAGACATGAGCACGATGCCTGCGGTATCGGATTCGTCGTCAACATCAAGGGGGGCAGGTCCCACGAGATCGTCAGGCAGGGAATCACCGTTCTTGAGCACCTTGACCACCGGGGCGCCTGCGGCTGCGAGGAGAATACGGGAGATGGCGCCGGCATCCTGATGCAGGTACCGCACGAGTTCCTCGCCAAGGAGTGCGACGGGATCGATATCGGGCTGCCCAAGGCCGGCGACTACGGCGTCGGAATGATCTTTCTGCCTCCCGAGTGGGACCAGCGGCACGCCTGCCAGACCGTGTTCGAAAACATCGCCGAAACCGAAGGGCTGGAGGTACTTGGCTGGCGCAGCGTCCCGACGGACAACCTCCACCTAGGACACACGGCAAAGTCGGTTGAGCCGTTCGTGCGTCAGGTCTTCCTCAAGCGCAGCGCCGATCTGGCCGACGGCGATGCCTTCGAGCGCAAGCTCTACGTCGTCCGCCAGCGGGTGTCGCACGCCATCGCGAATTCGGGAGCCGAGGGCAGCGAATTCTTCTACATTCCCAGTCTGTCTTCCCGAACAATCATCTACAAGGGCATGCTCACGCCACACCAGGTCAGCCAGTTCTACCCCGACCTGGCGGACGGGGCGCTGGAGACGGCGCTGGCGCTGGTGCACTCCCGCTTCAGCACCAACACCTTCCCCAGCTGGGACCGGTCGCACCCTTATCGCTATCTGATCCACAACGGCGAGATCAACACCCTGCGAGGTAATGAAAACTGGATGCATGCGCGCGAGTCGATGATGCGGTCGGATCTTTTCGGTGACGACTTGGAAAAGCTGCTTCCGATCATTGAAGAGGACGGCAGCGACTCCTCCAAGTTCGACAACTGTCTCGAATTCCTGCATATGGGCGGGCGCTCACTGGCGCACGCGGTGATGATGATGATTCCCGAGCCGTGGGAAAAACACGAGAGCATGGCGGACGACAAAAAGGCTTTCTATGAATATCACATCTGTCTCATGTATCCATGGGACGGGCCCGATTCCATCGCGTATACCGATGGCACGGTAGTAGGTTCATTTCTTGAACGCAACGTCTTGCTCCCCTCTCGCTATTTCGTCACTGATGATGTTCTTTTCATT
>CAYWBJ010000223.1:0-21272 GCA_964456165.1 uncultured Gemmatimonadaceae bacterium
GTCACCCTCACCGTTTTTGTTTCTGCTGAGATTCTTCCCACTGGCAGTTTCGTCCCCGTTCTGGAGCTTTCGACCGCACACGCTCGCTCCTTGGTAAGAGAGTATCCTGCCGAGATCGACACCGACCTGTTCGGTGAGCCGATCGTGAGCGGTCCAGCGCAGGCCGATCTCCTGCCCGAAGGCGAAGGCCCGCAGGGCATGAGCGCCGCGACAAACGACGCGCTCGCCATGACATCGCTTTTGAAAGGCCGGTACGAGTCTGGCGCTCTGTCACCGAACGAAATGCGGCGATACGAGGACGCGCAGAAATTGTTGCGTTCCGTAGAGGGAGGGGGCCTCGACCCGGCGATGATCCGGCATGACGTCGAGACGACGCCGACCGACGAGTACACGATGGAGATGTTCCCCGAGACGACCCCGAAGGAGGTCCGCGAGCAGACGGTAACGAAGTTCGGGTCCGTCGAAGCTGGCGCCAAGGTCGCGGCCAGCGTCGTTGAAGCCGACGAGAAGCACGGGATCGGGACGTTCGCCGCGTCGATGGAGGGGGTCATGAGCTTCGTCACCAGGGCGAAGGCCGTGGCGGCAGGCGTCAAGAACATCGCGGCGTGGGTAGATATGATCGGGCACAATGTCGTGAAAGAGGACGGCACTCCCGACCAAGAGAAAGTCGCTGCAATTATACAGGCTGGACGCAACCCGAAGGCTGAACACATTCAAAACCTCGCAATCGGCAGCGATGGCAATATTGTCCATCATGTGCTGAGCAGAAGCGGCAAGATCGCGAGCGCGAATATAAATTTTGTCGACGTGGTGGATGCGGTCAGCGCTGCCAAGCGGGCTGGCGGCATGTCGGTTGTAGCCCACAACCACCCAAGCGGGCGCGTCAAGCCAAGCACACACGATATCCAGATGACACGCGATGTGATTTTAGCCGCAGAGCACCAGGGCACTGCTTTCGGTGGACACTACATCATCAACCATAACAAGGCTTTGATCATCACGGCGGAGAACATCGATGAGATAGCATCGATGATCGAGCAGGGCGCCACGGAAAAAGAGTTTATCGACAAGTTCGGCGTTCGGTTGAAAGGCAAGAGGAGCGCACTCGAGTGGACTTCGCCCGATGCTAAGCAAGTCAAAAACCAGGATCAGATATTTGAATACCTGAAGGGTCTCCCAGAAGACGAATCTCGGGTCGACGTCATGTTCATGAGCTCCACGCTGGATGTGGTGTCCTACCAGCCGCACCACGTTGGAGAGCTAGCAACGATGGCCGAGTGGGCACCCGACCTGATGCGGCAGGTTGCTTCAGGACGGCTGATCCTGGGCGTCAAGGGACAGGCCGCGTTCGATGCTGCTGTAGCTGCTGCCCAAACCGTTCCCATAAATATAGTTGAAGTTCTGGACGTAACAGACCCGGAGAACAGTGCCGCCGTCCAGGGCCTATTACCCAAGCGAACCCAAGAGGAGACGTTCAAGCTCATCGAGGGCGTGGGCGAGGTACGAGAGGATGAGCCGGGCCTGGAAGCTGGAACGGCAGGCGCGCTCCCGATGGACGAAGCGAGCCGGATGGAACGGGCTCGGGCACAAGGCTTTGATGTCGATACCCCTGTTTATCATGGCACAACAAGGCCAGATCGTATCGCAGAGGTTGGCGCCTTCGATCCCGCAAGAGCTACCTCTGGCCCATCAGCATTTTTCACTGAGGATCCCAAACTGGCTTCTGCTTATGCCCTTGGGAAGAAAGGAGATACGTCCCGGTTAGCCGAGGGGACCGGGTTCAATGAGATGTTCAAGTTCGATATCGGAGGGGGCAGAACGGTAAACCTGGATGAGATTTGGAGAAACTTGGACTATGAGACGCGCAGAACCTTGAGGGCAAATTTAGGGCGTGTTACCGAGGATGAGGAGGGCGAGGAGCGTTTTGTGTGGGGCGGGGGGCCTGGGGGTCAGCGAACCTGGGAGTATGCCCTTCAGCGCAATCGCAACCCGATAAAGGCAGCAGAAGATGTATGGCTCGCTAGCGGGATCCTTCATGACCGCGAAGAGAAGTTTGTGGATGTACTTGTAATGGCCGGGTTGCCACGGGATATGGTGACCTATGACGATCCGTGGGCAAGCACCCCTGGTGTCGTGCCGGTCTTCCTTCGTAAGGGTAACGTACTCGACGCGCAAGGAAATACCGCAGAAGGCCAGGCAGTCCTTCGTAACCTGATCGAAAGGCTTCGCGCTTTGCCTCAAGAAAGGATCCCTGACGCGGAAAGAAGTGGCGTTGATCCGTGGGCTAAGGACACCCGATACGGGACGCCAGGGGAATGGGCAGATCAACTAGAGTCGGACTTAAATGCCAGGAAAAAGGAATCGTTTGTATGGACCTCGATCCCCGATCAGGTCAGCGATGAGATCCGAAAGATGGGGTACGACACCATCTTGGATGTTGGGGGGAAAATGGGTGGAGTGGACCACAATGTTTGGATACCGTTAAGTCCGGACCAAATACGTAACCCGTGGGCCGCGTTCGATCCAGCGCGGACAACAGAGGCTGGTTTAGTGGCCGAGGATCCGGCCAGATACCTTGCGGAGAGAGAAGATGTCATCGGAACGACCAGAGAAGCCGGAGCCCGAACTGGTGGACTACATGGAGGGCTGGAGAGAGGACGTGAAGTGGGTGTGGCGAGAAGGGCCGAAAGAGCGAAAGCGAATCTTGGAGAGACTCAAGGACGAGAGGTCCGAGAAGAACCAGAAGAATACAACGTAGGCCGCGAGGATCGCGAGCTCCGGGGCGAGGGCTCGCGCCGCAACGAAACGGACACGCCCGAAGGCTGGTACGACCACACTCAGTTGCCGAGCCTCCGGCGGCAGGTTGGGGTGGAAGTGAAGGGCGCAGTGGCTAAGCCGCTTGGCGGTCTGAAGCAGACATACCGCTACTACTCCGAGTCGCTTACGGATACAGTGAGGCGCCAGGGTGGCGCAGTAGGTGAAGAGCTGGCCCAGCGCGCCGAGCGGGTCATAGATAAGACCAAGCAGCTTCTCGGGCTCTGGGACGAGGCGCGTAGCAACGTCCAGAAACTCGTGTCCGGAGGGCCCAAGGGCGCCGTTAAGACGCTGGAGCGAGCACAGTCTGCGATCAACTATTTGCAGAGTCCGATAAAAGCCCGCGAAGGCCAGCACCCCGCCGCGATCTACCGTAACATCCAGGCCGCCGTAGAGGGCGACATCCCACTCGAGCACATGCCGAAGCGCGTAAGGCAGGTAGTCGAGGCGATACGTGAGTTGAACATCGCGACCGGCGAATATTTCCAAAGTATTGGCCTGCTTCAGGTGAAGAAGGAGCTGCGAGACAACCCTCAGTTCGCGCTTATGCTGAACGACGTGATTACTGGCAAGGCGCCGGAAGACACGGTGTTCCGGCTCTTCACGCCATTCGAGGGCGGCAGGGTGTTCCTGCGTATGCAGACCCATCAGTTGCAACAGATCTGGATGAACCCGACCACTGATTTGCGGATCAATCCCCAGTGGGACCAGCTCGTACAGATGCTTGCGCACGAAAACAACATGGACGCGCCTGAAGTGGGTCGCATCCTGATCGCCTCGCGCGAAGGCACATCAAAAAGGATGCACGCTGAGATCCCGCGACTGTTCACGAACTTCCCGACCGACATGAGGATGGTGGACAAGGACGGCAAACCGACCGGCGAGACAGTGCCGCTGCTTTGGACGCACCCAGGCGGCTACGCGACTTCGGTTACGGCTAACTCCGCTCACCGCGCTGCGTTCATTGAGGAGTTCGGGCAGGGTCTGGACGACAGGCGCCAGAGCGAAGCCATCGACCGCGCGCACCAGGCCGGCATCAACCCCGACGACACCCATCGCCTGTTCCGGGCACTGAGCGGCATGAGCGAAACGTCGCCGCTGGACGCGCCAGACGCACCGGCCCACGATATTACCGCTGGGTGGGCTCACCTCATGCTGATCCCGCGTACGATGATGCTGACCCGCGCGTCTGTAGTGAACACATTCGAGGTGTTCGGCAACATCCAGGCGTTCGGTGGTGGTGCTGGGCGGCTGGTGAAGATGACGAAAAAGCTCGCTGCATCAGAGGAAGGGTGGGAAGCCTTACAGAAGCAGTACGCGCGCACGGGGCTGGCCCAGACCTGGGTCATGAACGCTACCCTCGATCGCCAGCGCCCGCTCAGCGAGTCGGTGCCGCGCATCTTCCGTGAGTACATGCTCCGGCTCTTCCCGACCATCCAGGCGTGGAAGTTCCAAGAGATGCAAGCTGCGGCGATGGGCGTTGTGCTGGCCGAGGACATGCGAGCAGCGGCAAAAGACGGTGGCTCTTCGGGGGTCCAATTCGAGTCCGATCTATTCGTGGCAAAGCACATCCTTGGGTTCACTGACGATGAAGTAGCTGAGTTCCGCGCCAAGACGGCATCGAACGAGAAGTACGTCGAGCTCGCTCGCCGGTTTGCATCGCGATCGAACACAACCCTGCTGAGTTTGCCGGCTGAAGAAAGCCGTGCGGCGAATAGTCCGGCGTTCAATCGGTGGATCGCGTTCCACCGCTACAGCATGATGAGCGTGCGTAATCTCGATAAAGTGCATGTTGGCGTCGGGAAAGAGTGGACGCGATTCAAAGCCAGCGATCGAAGCAACAAGGATATAACCCGGCTGGCCGGAGTCATGAAGACCTATGCTCTATACATGGGTGGCAAGACCTCATCCGGAGTGTATACAACGTTCATGCTCGCGCTGCTGGCCGGTGGCGTGAAGGGGCTGCTCGCGGGGCTAAAAGACTTTGGGGACGAGCCCTGGGAGTTCATGGCGAAAGGATTTGCGACCTCGCAGCTCGGCCCGATCTACAATATGATGACTCGCTTGGATAGCGACCGCAAAATAGAGAACCTCTGGATGATTTCCGCGCCATTGTCGGTTATGGCGGAACTCGGTGCTCTAGCCCTCAACTCCGGCCGCTACCAGTACATGAATGCTCAAGAGAAGACGTTAGCGTTCTTCGGCAGGATCAATCCAGGGCCGCGTGCGATCTATGATATAGCGACGGCGGCTGGCCTGACCGATACGGACCCGACGCGCGACCTCGCAATCACCCGTTACTGGAAGTGGATGCGGGATAACGACGTTATCTCGTTTGGTGGCGACCAGGGCCTGGCCGAAGCCGACGACCGTAAGTTCCGGGCCAACATGCGACGGGCCTACAACCTGTACGGGCGCGAGAAACAGACCGGGACGACGATTGCGAAGGCCGACGAATTCGTTAACAAAGCACTCGAAGTCGAGGGCAAGGAGGCAAGAAACGTCGCAGCATCTATCCGCGCTCGCCGGCTGTTGACGAGGGTTCCTGACGAGCAAATGGATGACCTGCGCGAGTTCTTGGGGCCTGAGCTGTTCGCGTCTCTCGAGACACACGACTCGATTATGGACAGTTGGGCCAGAAGCGCTGGCCCACCTCGAGGTGGCACAGGAAGGCAACGCAGACGCAGGACGCGGACGCGCAGATGATGGGCCTCAAGCATTTCTCTTTCTTAGCAACTTGGTCCGATGCCGATTCGTCTGCTTGACGCCCCCTTGCCGATCCTCTTGCCACTTGTCGCGCAAAGTGTGCTGCCCGATGCCGTGACCGACGGCGCTCCGGACTGGGTTATGGGCCTCATCGCTGGCGTGTTTCTTATCGTGTACCTAGCAAATATCTACGGCAAGATGCCCGGCAAGCCCGTGAACGGCGGCAACGGTGGCATCAGCGCCGACGACCGTAAGATGCTCGCCCAGGTGGCGCAGGAAACGAAGAGGCTGACAGACTTGCTGGGGCATCGTGACGACGACGGCATGGAGCGGTTCCTGTTGACGGCGAAGCACACGAAGGAATCAAGGGAGCTGCTCCTCGAGATCCTAAAAATGCAGGCAACCCAAGAACGGCACCTCGACAAGATCGCCCAGCACCTAGCTAGGTCCGCTTGAGTCTCGGCGCGAAGGGGTGGCTTTCGTCGCGCACATATTCCATCGTATTGGCCGGCTACGTGGGTTCGTTCGTCCTCGACTGGTACAAGGACACGGGCTCGTGGGTCGTGGTCGTGCCAGCCGGGTTCGCCCTGATCGGCGGGCGTATGGCGCGGGACGCAAAAATATCAGACACAGAACTAAAGGATGAGAGTTAATGCTGACGATCCACATTGAGAGGTTCGGGTACGGACTCGATTCCACGCTTGGCAAGCTCACGCTCTCCGGCGACGACCCGTGGTCGTGCTTCATCGTGGAAGACGAAGGCCGACTCAAGAAAGTGAAAGGCGAGACTGCGATCCCGACTGGACATTACGAGGTGAAGCTGCGCGAGCACTCCGCCAAGTTCGACAAATACTACGATCGCTTCCCCGACATCCACCGTGGTGTGCTCCACCTTCAGAATGTTCCCGACTTCCAGTATGTGTATTTCCATATCGGGAACAAAGAGAAGCACACTGAGGGCTGTCTCCTGCCGAATACCGTGCCGATCATTCTGCCGAACGGCGAGTTTTCCGGCGCGTCTTCCGAGCCAGCCTACCTCGCCCTCTACAAACGGTGCATAGCGGCATACGACAAGAACGAGAAGGTCACGGTAGAGATCATCGAACGCGAAGCGCGACGATGAGACAACTTGGTAGGTGGCGCGCGGTAATCGTCGTGGTGCTGGCTGTCGCGGTCGTCATCATGGCCTCCGGAGTGCTCGCCAGGAGCCGTGTCGAGAACGCACGAGAATCGATTGTGGCGCTCGAGAGCTCGCTGGCCCTCCGAGACTCTGTAGAAGCCGTCTATCGCAGTCAGAACGTGCGTGACTCAACCCTGCTGGCCCAGAGAGATTCCGCTGTCGCGGCGGACACCGTGGCATGGCGACTAGAGCGGGAGGCACTGGTCGTGAGGGCGGAAACCGCTGACTCGCGAGCGACTGCCCGTGCGCAGGCGTTGCGACCCTCGCTGAGCCCAACCCAGGCGGCTGCGATGGACACGATCCTGGCCGACAAAGACTCTACGATCGCGTTCCAGACGGAGCGGGCCGACAACGCCGAGGAGGCATTGGCCGAGGTCACTGACCTTTATAGTGCCGCTCAGCAGCTCCTGGTGGGCCTGAACACCGAGATGGAACTGCTGCGCGCGGACAAACTCGACTTTGCAGCTATTGTGGCCGAACAACGTGTCGAGATCGACTGGTATAAGAATCCGCCACTCGCTGAAAAGATCAAAAACGCTATCCCTGGCGGCACAACCGGCCTCTTAATAGGCGCCGTAGCTACCTATATGTTGGTATCGGCGTCCAATAATTGACTTGACGGTCATCTAGCCTCATATTGCTTGTCCACCCACAACACGGGGTCAAGCGATCAATGGTACTCAAGTCACACGTTGTTACCACGGCCGATGCAGCGACCGTACTGGGAGTGTCGCGCTCTACCGTGAGGCGACTCGTCGCTTCCGACAAGCTGCGGGGGTTCCCGGGCAAGGTCACCAAGGCGTCGATCGAAGAGTTCATAGGCGAGCAGGTTCATTGGCCGGAAGAAGAAGGGGTTCCCAGTGAGTGACCTTTTCAAGCTGGATCCCGGCTGGCACTACGATGTCCCGATGGAGACGTATCTCGCTGATGAGGCGTTGAGCTCAAGTGGTTTGCAGGATTTCAAGCGCAGTGCCCACTACTACCGCTTCCGACAGAACAGTGAGCGCGTAGCGTCGAAGGCGATGACGAACGGCACCGCTTTTCATACGGCGGTTCTGGAGCCGGACGAATTCGACCGCTTGTATGTGATCGCAGGTCAGTGTGTCGCTCGCAAGAAGAGCGGCGAGCGCTGCACGAACCCAGGCACCCGCATCTACCGCGACAAGGCATTCTGCGGAGTGCGCGGTCACCATCCGAAGCCCGACTTCATCGAAGAGGAAGGCGGTCCGGAGATCGTGGAGAAAGCCGACCGTGACGCGATGGGCATAGCCCGCGACAACCTGCATAAGCACAAGCACATCATGCAGTATTTCAAGGGCGTGGGCGCGTCCGAAGTGACTGGCATCTGGGTCGATGAGCCGAGCGGCGTCCGCTGCAAGATCAGACTCGACCGCGAGCTAGAGCGGGTCAGCCATCACGTCGACCTGAAGTACACTGCGAGCGCGGATGTGCGGGCGTTCAAGCGCCAGACATGGAGCATGGGCTGGATGCATCGCTCCGCGTTTTACCGGAGAGGCATGAAGGCGCTGGGCCGCGAAGCGACTGCATCAATCATTATCGCGTCGGAGTCGGAGCCAGCGCACGACTGCAACCTATTCATTTTAGACGAAGCCCAAATCGGCGTGATCGGCCAGGGCATCGACCAGTATCTCACGGAGTTCGCGGCCTGTCAGCAATCTGGTGACTGGCCCGGCTACGACGAGGCACCCGTTCATCTCACACTGGAGGATTGGCAGCTATGATCTCACGTAAGCTCATGCAGCGGCGTCCGACCCAGCTCGGTCGCATCAAGATCGGCGGGCTCGGCAAAGAGCGAACCACGCAGGGCGGAGACCGGACGTGGCGTCCGCCAGTTAAGGCCGACCACTTCTGGATAACGACCAACGTGCGCAACGCCGAGAACGGCAATTTCGAGCGCGACAATGCGATCCACGACATCATCGGCAAAAAGCCGACTGAGTTGCGCGGGACGCTGATGTTCCACACGCCGGAGGAGAACTTCCACTCCGAGATGTGCCAGTACAAAGGGCGCGGCAGGGACGGCAAAGTCCGCACCTGCGACGGCGAGCAGTTCATCGACCTGAGTGGCAAGAAGCCGAAGCCAGCCCAGCCGTGTGAGTTTGAAGGCGAGGACGGTGAGCGTGGCTGCGAGTGCAAGCCGTATTCCCGGCTGCACATTCAACTCGACGCGGCGAACGTCGCGTTGGGCTACCACTTCTTCCGCACGACATCGTGGTCATCGACCGGCCAGATCCAGACGCAACTCGAGGAGATTTACGAGCGGTTCGGGACATGTAAGTATGCGCCGGTAGAGCTGCGTTGCGTCATGACGGCGGATCGGTTCACGGACGACCGAGGCAACGAGAAGACCGGCAAGAGCCTGAAGGTACATCTGTTCCTCGCGGTGAGTCCGCAAGAGACGGCGACCATGATCGGGCGCGGTGCGAACCTCCAGCAGATCGCCAGGGGCGAGATGAAACAAATCGCTGCCAGTGTGCAAACCGTGTTATCGGAACAGGACGAGGCCGAAGCCGAGGAGATCCAAGGCGAATACTTCCACAACGAAGCCGAGTCTGCCACGGCGGTTGTGATAGGGGAGCTCGCTGCCGAAGACGATGCTTCTTGCGCCGAGGAAGTGGAAGAGGTGGAAGCCGAACCGATTCCGGAGGTGGGCCAAGAGCGGCTGGACCTGGACCTGGCCGACGAGACGGCGAAGTCAGCGATCGAACTGTGACGCGGCCGGAGGACATTATCCTGGCCGAGATCCAGGCGAAGCACGGTGTCGAGCACCGCCTGTTCCGCAACGTCGTGAGCGGTGTGTACATCGGCAAGCTCGTCGGTGGCAAGGTGGGCGGCACGATCACGCTCGCTCATTCCCGATTCATGAATGTCGGGCTTGCGAAGGGCTCCGCCGATCTTATCGGCATCGGCCCTGGCGGGCTGTTTCTTTCCGTCGAAGTGAAACAGCCAGGTCAGAGCCCGCGTCCGGATCAGCGGAAATGGCGGGACATGGTGCTGGATCGTGGTGGGCTCGCTGGCACGGCGCGAAACGTCGAAGAGGCGGGTTTGATTATTTCTGGAAATAGACGAGACTAACTGCCCCCAAGGGCAAGAGGCGGGGCCGGTCGACGGACCGGATAAAACACCCGCAAGGGGAAGTGAACCTAACTTCCCCCCGCCTCTTTTTTTGTTCACCTGTTAGGAGGTGTTGTGCTGCGAAGATCGAAAACGCCGGTACTCCGAGAGTACCAATCCACGACAGTCGGTGACACGAGTGCTGCCCTAAGAAAGCATCGCAAGGTGCTGCTCCAGAGCCCAACCGGCTCGGGCAAGTCGGTGATGATCGCCCATATGCTGCGCACCGCCTCTGTCGAGCGCGGGATGACCTGTTGGCTGATCTGCCATCGTCGGGAACTACTCAAGCAACTGTCCGACGATCTCTGGGAAAGTGGCGTCGAGCACGGCATGATCGCGGCCGGTCGAGCCGACTCGAAAGCCCCAGTGCAAGTCGCGTCAATTCAGACGCTGGTCCGTCGGCTCGACCGACTGCCACGGCCTGAGCTGCTCGCGATCGATGAGGCCCACCACGCCACTGCGGCATCGTATCGCAGGGTCACCGCGCATTGCTTCAACTCATGGACTGTTGGATTGACCGCGACCCCAGAGCGGACGGACGGCACTGGGCTGGGCGACCTGTTCAATGCGATGGTGCATGGACCGACGGTCAAGGAATTGACTGGGCTCGGTTACCTGAGCCCGTACCGCATCATTGCGCCTGACCGTCCGCTCGACATGAGCGGCATCCACTCGCGTGGTGGCGATTACGTCAAGAGCGAGGCCGCTGCCCGAGCTCAGGCGGTTACCGGCAAGGCCGTCGAGCACTATATGCAGTATGTCCACCCCCATACCTGTCTGGTCTACTGCGTGACCCGCGCTCACGCCCGCTTCGTCACTGAGAACTACCTCGCCGCTGGCATCGATGCCGCCTATGTGGCGGGCGACACGCCAGCCGACGAACGGGAGCGGCTCGTCGCCGGATTCAAGATCGGACGTCCCAAGGTCGTTGTCAGCGTTGACCTCTTCGGAGAGGGACTTGACGCACCGGGGCTTCGGGCCGTACAGCTTCTTAGGCCCACAAAAAGTCTGATCCTGCACCTCCAGCAAATCGGACGCGCGCTCCGAATAGAGGAAGGCAAGGATTCAGCAATTATCTTGGATCACGTCGGCAACTCGTGGATCCACGGCTTACCTGACGATGACCGCGAATGGAGTCTCGCCGGTCGCGACAAGAAGCCGTCCCAGGACCGAGCGATTGGTCTGCGCCACTGCCCAGACTGCTTCGCCATCTACCGCGCCACATTGCTGCGCTGCCCTGGCTGCGGCCACGAGCACGTACCCGAAGAGCGTGTGCTCGAGGAGAGCGACGACCAGCTTGTCGAGTTCGAGTCCGAGCAGCACAAGGCGATGCGGCAGATGGAGAAGAAGCGCGAGGAGAACGATTGCCGAACCCTGGAGGAACTGGTCTTGCTAGGAGTGGCCCGCGAATACTCTTCAGCCTGGGCAGGCGTCCGCTGGTCGTTCCGACACGCCTCTAGGGTGAACGGTCGTCCTATCAGCCGCCAGGAAGGCATCCGGCAAGCCCGCGTAGTGATGCGGGAGTTAGGGCTATGATTCCCGAATACGTCATCCAGCAAGTTAGAGATGCTGTCAATCCAGTCGACTTCATCGGCCAATACACACAGCTAAAAAAAACTGGCAAAGACTACTACGGTCCATGCCCGCTCTGCTCTGGCAAGAAGTTCAGCGTCATCCCAAAGAAGCGTATGTGGTACTGCTTCAACTGCGGGCTCGGCGGTGACGCGCTCAAGTTCGTCACGTTGCTGGGCTCGTCATTCCCTGACGCGGTAGCTACCGTCGCCCAGCATTGTGGCATCAACATCGAACACGATGCTGGTCCGCCACCGAACTGGGAGAGAGACAGGGATAAGCGGGCGAAGCAGCTAGCGCTGAAGGAGGCGGCGGACCAGAAGGAACGCGAGCAGGAATGGGGCCGAGTCGGGCGGGAGCTCTCGCAGCGGTTCGATGCAGCGAAGCGGGCCAGCACTGAGCATCCGTACCTAAAGCGGAAGATGATTACCGATGCGACTGGCATCGGCCAGGAAGGCACCAAGCTGTTGATCCCAATGCGCGATGCGCTAACGGACAAACCGCTGCTGCTCTCCCTTCAAGAGATAGACGCAAACGGTCGCAAGCTCAACGCCGAAGGCGGGCGCACAACCTGTGTCCGCACGGTGCTTGGCGCGGAAGGTTTCAGCAAGCGCCATGAGGACGGCGAAAACCCCACCCTCTACGTCTGCGAGGGATGGGCGACAGGCTGGACGATCCACCACGTTACTGGTGACCCTGCCGTGGCCTGTTTCGCCACGCACAACATCGAATGCGTGACGCGCGCTATGCAGGAGCGGTATCCAGACGCGCGCATCATCATCGCTGCTGACAACGACAGGTGGACGAAGCGCCCGAACGGTGAGCCGTGGAATCCAGGCGTAGAGGCTGCGCGCAATGCTGCGGCAGTGCTAGGCGTCGAGGTGGCGATCCCAGACTTCAGGGATCTCAGCGACTCCGAGACGAAGCAGACGGACTATAACGATCTGTACTGCCGAGACGGGAAGAGCGAAGCCCTGAAATGGCTGAACCCGAAACTGGCGAACAAGGCCGTGCTGGTTGCCAAGCTGGCGGCGGTAGAAGACGACGTTCCGCCGACCGACTACGAGGAGACTTTCGAGCCAGTGAATTGGCTGGACGCTTGTCCGTTTCGACCGATCGGATTCGATGCTGACACCTACTACTACCTTCCGGCGCGGAAGGGGCAGATCAGTGGGTTCTCGATTAACGCCCACAAGAAGCTCAACTTCATCTCTATGGCTCCGGTCACATGGTGGGAAAACTATTTCGGGTCACCCACAGACAAGGGGGGAGTGAAGGTGTCATGGGACGCGACCGTGCCCGACGCGCTCTTCCGTGCGTGTGAGGCCGAGGGCGTGTACCGACCTGAGCGGATGCGTGGGCGAGGTTGCTGGTCTGACCCAGAAGGCGTGGTCGTCCACCTGGGCCGCGACCTGATGCCGCCGAAGGCTACGGAGTGGGTGAAGCCGGATGACTACCGTGGCGCTGGCGACCACATCTACGAGCGCCGCGCTGGCATCCAACGTCCCGCGAAGGTGGCGATGAAACTGAAGGACGCGAACGAGATCATAGCGCTCTTCCGCGACCTGTTGTGGATCGAACCAGCAAGCGGTGACCTCATGGCTGGCTGGGCCGTGCTCGCTCCGATTGCTGGCGCGCTCGGCTGGCGACCCCATGTCTGGGTTACGGGTAGCCCTGGCTCCGGCAAGACCCATGTGCTCGATCATCTGATCAAGCCGCTGCTGGGTGGCAAGAAAGAGGACGGCGGGTTCGCGGCTTACTTTGAGGCTGGATCGACCGAAGCTGGGATCCGCGGTGCGATGCGCTCCGACTCGCTGCCGATCATGTACGATGAGGCTGAGAAAGCGGCGACCCATACCAAGAACGACAGCATCATGCAATCGGTGCTGGCACTGGCGCGCTCTGCCTCGTCCGCGTCAGGCTCGGCCATCGTGAAGGGCTCTCGTACTGGCGATGCCGTGAGCTATCAGATGCGAAGCATGTTTCTGCTCTCGTCTGTCTCGCCTGGGCTCCGCGAGGAAGCTGACAAGACCCGCGTGTCGGTGCTGCAACTGCATGGCACCGCTTCGATTGACCAACAAAAGCGAAGAGACCACTGGAAGCTGTACCGTCCGAGGATGTACGCCGTGGACGACGGCACTGGGCGCGCACTGATCGCTCGCACAATCGAATGGCTGCGTGACGGGCGACTCGCTGAGACGATCCGGGTCTGTCAGTCTGCTGCCGCCGGGATACTGGGTGACACCCGTGGCGGCGACCAGTATGGCACCCTGTATGCTGGCGCGTGGACGCTGGTGTCGGATGTGCCGCCGAACGAGATGGAGGCGCGCGAGCTCATCTCGTCTAGTGAGGTTACTGGGTTCGTGGACGACCAACAGCCGGTGGGCCAGAAGGTGCTGACCGCGATACTCCAGGCTGGTGCGCGACTCGAGTTTTCGTCTGGCCCCGCTCAGACCTTTGCGGTGGGCGAGCTGGTCGACATCGTGCGGCCCAGCAAAGCATCGACACAGAAGACCGAGCTGCTCACGACTGCAAGGGAATGGATGAACCGGCACGGCATGAGGATTCGCGAGGTGGGTGGCCAGGAGGTGCTGTTCATCGGCAACACATCGAAGTGGGTCAGGGACGCGCTCAAGGATACACCCTACGCCGACGGCTGGCGCGACTCGCTGAAATCTGTTGAGGGGGTAGTGGTGCAGGGCCCGCAGATCACGTTCCACTCAGGGCTCTCCACCCGCACCGTAGGCGTTCCACTCACGCTGCTGACGGTGCGGGCGGAAGAGGACTAGCTCGCTTGGGCCTATGCCTCCCTGGCCGCTGCAACAGCCTTGGCATGGGGTAGGTCTACGACCTCTGTGATCTTGTGGTGCTGGGTGTCGCCCATCCTTTTGGACAAGGCAGCTACCTCAGTCTTAACGTCCTGCAACATCTTGTCGAGGTGCCGGACCCAGTGCTTGCAGGCTTCGGCCACGCCTTGGTCTACACCTTTGGCGTCCGCCGCCAGTGCCCTGAAGATTTCGAGTGCCGTGGTAAGTGCCTTGAGCGCGTCGTCCTCGAGGTCCGCCCTCATGGCGTCCACCAGGTTTTTCTTCGCTTGTCGGGTCTGTGTCTCAACTGCCATAGGAATTGCTCCCGTTAAGATGAATACTTTAGTTGATGTGCTACGATGTCCACGACAGGGTTCGATGATTTGCCCTGGCGACCCCAGTGCGCCCTGTACTGGATGTTCCCGCGAACGCGGATGCGGTCGCCCTTGTTCCAAACCCTGTCTGTAGCGAGCTGGCCCCAGGCCACGACCTTGTGGACGGCGGAGCGCTGGTCCTTGTCGACCGTCTTCACCCAAAGGTTCAGCGCCTTGACGCCGCCCTTTGTCTCGCCAAGTACAGGGTGCGCGTCGATTGTGCCGAGCAGGTCGACCTTGTTGATGTCGCTCAAAGTTCCTCCAGCTCTTCGACCGACTTACCACTGAGCTCTGAGACGCGGGCGAGGTGCCCGTCCCGCAGGATTTTGCTTCTGAGCTGCTGGAGCTGCTTCGCGGTGCGAGGCGTTATCTTCGTCTTGCCGTTCGCCATCATGCTCATCAGCGAACGGCTGACACCGATCTCGTCCGCGACCTGGGACGCCTTCATGTCCACTTCGATGAACAGCCGCCGTAGGTGCTTCGCCATCATGGTGTCTCCGGTGGCACTAGGGCCGTTATGCGGTCAGCTATTGAGATCAGTGCTTTGCATTGTTCTGCGTCGTAATCGTCTTCCTGCATCCCTGCGATCCAGTCGGTGATCTGTAACAGCACCTCCACGTCCTCCTTTGTGAAGGTGACAGTGGTGCCGGCCATCACAGCCCCCTTCTGCCTTTGCAGAGTATGCACGGCCTGGGTTCCACTCTTCCGCGCACGGCCTCGTTGGCCGCATCGTGCGGAACTCCGCCGTCAATCGGGTAGCCTTGCGTGACAGCACCCATCATAGCCTCTCCCCGTGCCTCGCTGACCCACTGGTGGTATCCCTCGATGGCGCACCATCCGTCTTCGCAGGGCGGTGGCTCTGGCGGGGGCTCCACTATGCCGAGGTCGGCCTTGAGCTCCTCTGGGGTATACTCGTCGCGGTAGCTGTCGGCCTCGCGTTGCCTGTCTAGTATTACGTCCGCTACCTCCAGGCTGGGGCGCTCCCCAGTCTCACGCTCGTACTCATCCTGCACTGCTTTCAATTCAGCACGGGTGAAGGATCCGGTGTCGTGTGTGTCGCTCATGTCACCTGTCCCTCCGTTCTAATATGAATTCCAACACTAAAGCTGCGATCGTGAAGCCGAGCGCCAAACCGAACAGCAGTACCGCCAGCTCGTAGTCGTATCCGTAGTCGTTTCCGTTCATGGTGCCTCCTTGTTGTGGCTCTGAAACCCTGCCAATCCACCCACCCCAGCATACCTGGGGCGTCGCTCTCGTCGCTTACAAGCGAACCTAGAGCCTCGGTTTCTGGGTCCAGCCTCGAAAATCGTGCGATCCGAGCTGGGCCGAGCGACCGAAGCTCCAGGTTGCCTTGTGTCAATCTTTGATGTAGAAGCCGTCTCCGTTGAGGTGGCTCTCGTAAGCGGTGCCTTCCTTGCCATGCAGCCCGATGGTGTAGCCGTTCGGCTGGCAAACGATGAGATATTCGCCCCACTTGCTCTTGATCACATCATAAATATCGGACCCAGCCTTCACCACTTTCCCAGCGTCGACCGCCTGCTTGATCTCCGCGATGCTCATCTCACGTTGCTCGACCATGTGATCGAAGTTGTCGAACTCATGGAGACACTCGCGGCACTGGTATGGCGCGTCGAGAACCGCCTCGGCGGTATCCCATATGACATCGGCTACGCCGTAGTCCTCCGGTAGCAGCCCGATGCTTGCTGGGTCGCCAACCGCTACCGCCTCAATCCGGTAGCGGACCTGTACGTTGTTCCACTCGACGATCTCGTTGCTCTCGCACTCTGGGCAAGTGGGCTTCATCCTCTGCTCCTGGCTCGTGTGAATGGTTGGTACTGGTCCTGCAAGCCACGGCGGGGTCGTGAGCCCCTGGACGCCAACGTCGCTGCGCTGCGCCGCCGTGGGTGGGTGCTAGGCTACCGCTGCTGCCCCTCGATGCGCTTGAGTCCATGAGACAAACCCAGGGTCCAGCCCAACAGGAATACTACGCTGGCCGTGAGCGCGCAGGTGATGAACGTGAGTAATGGTGTCATGGTAGTTCCTTCTGGCTAGTGTGAATGGGTTATAGCTCGTACTCGTCTTGAATGGCGATGGGCTGGGGTCGCCTGGGGTCGCCCAGGTAGGCTCTGGCGTTGTCTAGGCCATCGACACCCTGACCGTCCACCCAGCTTGCTTCCACCACGGCGGCCTGGGCCTTCTCAAGGGCCTCCGCCTCGCTCTCTGCGTCGATGTCGAAACACACCATTGCCTCTACGTTCATGCGATAACGCTTCATGCTGCTGTCCTCCTGCTTCGGGTGAATACAGTCTTCTTGTCAGTCATGCCGATATCTCTGGTTGTTGACGCTGTACAGCCAAGGCCCCAGCGCCTTGCCGTTCTTCCGCACTACTCGTTTGCAGTTCACGGTTTGCTCGCGCCAGTTGCGGTCGCTAGTCCAGTCGGCACAGCTGGTCATCATCGCACCAGCCGGGACGAACGCTTCCCCGACTTGGAAGAACTCGCGAGGGCGTTTGCGCTTAATTTCTCCTGGGGTGACCACAATGTCTTTCGGGTTGAGAATGTCGTCTATCTTCATGCTTCATCTCCTTGCCCGCCTGGTGCCGTCTCGCTGGTGTGCGGTTCGCCCTGCTCTCTGAACCCCCACAGCTTGAGGCCGAGGTCGTCAGCGGTGTGCTCTATGATGGTCGGCGGACGCTCGCCACGGTAGGGCGCTTGCCACCGGCTGCGTGAGCTGGTGCGCTGGACCTGGCCATCGTCCCAGAGCCGCCAGGTCGTGCGGTAGCCGAGCTGGGTCGAGGGCGCGTTCGCTCTGTAAGCGCCACGGATGCCAGGCAGCCATTCCCTACTGTCTACAACCCTTTTCACAAGTACTTTTCGGTCAGCCATCGGTGGCCTCCTCTTCTCTGTTGGCGCATGGGTAACACTCATCGTCGGTGTCCAGATACCACTGTCCTTCATATTCGCCTTCTACAAAATCAACGCGCCATTCGTGGTTACATACCTGACACGTTCTAACTGGCGGATAGTGGACCCGCTCAAACGAGTCATACCAGCCAGGCTCCAGGGTGACGGTCGGACTAGCCATCATTCCCCCAGGGTGAGAACGGCATCTTCCACTTCGTCTTCGTAGTGCATCCTGGCCTTGGCTATGTGCGCCTCTACGGCTTCGCGTCCGTGTACGAGCATAGCGTCGGCCAGTAGGTCGGTCAGGGCACTGTCCCTGTCGCTCACCGCTGCGATAGCGTAGCTGTCTAGGGTGGCCTCGACCCGTGAGGTCATTTGGTGGAAAGGTGTCGACCGATTCTGGTCCATCATGCTGCTGCCCTCCTGCTTCGGGTGAATGCTGGTACTGGTCCTGCAAGGGGGACGCACGGCTTCGACACCGTGCGCCCCGGCACCTCAGTCTGTGGTGAGTTTGGCGTCGACCCAGATGTCACTAAGGCTGACGTTGCCCTCATCCATGCGCTCTGTCCAGTCACTTTCAAGCTGCTGCTTCATCGCAGCTTCAGCCCCTACTCGACTGGTGGCCCCTACCTCCAGCTCCACATCGAACTCGACCGTGACCGTGCCCGTGCCTTTATAGGTCTGCTCGGAGTCCATGATGCCTTCGTTCACCATGTACTTGAAGCGCTGGGCCATATCGACCAGGAGTGGATTGCTCCAACTCACAGCCATGAGCTGCTGGACCTGCCACGCACTTAACGCGACTAGCACTACTGGCTTGCCAGGCACGGTTGGCCGCTGGTCACTCTGGCGATAATGGTAGTAGTCGTTGCAGAAGATTTTCCCCTCTTCTACGTTCGACTCGACCCTCTCTCCTGGCCTCGAGTCGTCGCATCCCAGTGGGATGCCCGTCATCGGCAGCTTCGTCCTAATCATCGTCTGTCCTTTTGTGTAGTGTGAGTAATGCGCTCCCGTGGACCCATGATCGACCGCAGTATCCAGCCGAGCAGGAAGCCGACGTTCATTGATATCCACAACCAAAAAACCAACGCCAGGTCGCTCATGCTCCTGCCCTGGCGGTGGCGTCACGCAGTCGCTCCACCCTCGCTTCCAACATCTCCTGCGAGTGGTGGGTGCAATCCGGATTGGCGGCATCGATCTCGCACCAATTCAGCGCCTCTAGCAGCACCTCTCTCTTGATGTCTGGTGGCGGTCGTGGGTCTGGGTCCGCGATCTCGATTTTCCGCTCCCCGTCTGCGCCCACGGTCACGCTCCAGATGGGCTCCATCTCGTCATGGAACCCATCTGGGTTGCCCATGTAGTAGAGCCCGATGATCCAGCCCCAGCAGCCACACGTTGCCGCATCGCCGTTGAGCCCTGACACCCATAGCTCGACGCCTGGGGCCTCGTCACGCACCCACGCCTCGCAGCCACCTCCGGTGTTCGTGATCTCAAACCCGTAGTGGTGTGGTGTCACCGGGAAGCGCGCCGTCTCGTCTTTGAATGGGTTGGCGATAGTGTGGCCTTCCCAGGTGAACGTGCCTACGCCCGTGTCCTCGCTCATGTCAGTTCCTCCTGCTTCGGGTGAATAACGTCTTGACTGTGTACTACCTTTTGGAATAGGTCGGCAGTGCCGGACCTTATGCCTGGCACCTTATCCATAACTACGTGGACCCTATCATCAGAAGTGATAGAAGTGCCTACTACTTCCCCATACCTAGCGCCCATCATCCATAGGTCAGTGCCTGGGTGTATCTCTACGCGATCCCCTATCCCGTAGGGCTGCCCGTCATAGCCTATAATTGGTTCAGCCATCGGTCACCTCCTCCATCCTGGCGAGGATCTCTTCCATCCTGGCGAGTGCCGCCTCGATCCGTTCGGTGCTGGTGCCCAGGCTCCTGCTGCCGCGCTTGCGGGAGCGGTTACGGCCTGGGCGACGGGTGAAGCCGCAAGCTGTCGCGCAATGCTCGCAGACTGCCGAGTCACGGTCGGGCGGTGTCATCCGCTTGGGGCCTGCGAAGTCGATGCCGCAATAGCTGCGGTCTGGATGCCCGTGATGAGGGAAGCCGTGGTAGCGGGCCCCGGTCGTATCCCGGGGCTGGGTGGTCGCCCACATGGTGAGGCCGGAAGATGTAGTCATAGGGATAGTTCCGTCTGTGGCTGTGGTCGTGGGTTGAGGGTCTTGTACCAGCGTTGCTTGGGTACTGTTGGGGCCGTGTCCGCACGGGGGCGGCTGGGGTTGTTCCAGCTCCCGCCCTTGGTGGGTGGCCCGTCTTTCTTCCAGCGGGCGTACCTGAGACTCATGCCCGATTCTGCGTCCGCCAGCGTGTAGGTGATTATCTTCTCGTAGCCTCGCTGCGCTGCCTCTTCGGCGGCGGTCTTGTAGCCCAGGCTGGCGGCCTTCCAGGTGAGTTCTCGGTCGAGGCCATCATGGTTCACACACATCCGGTTGACCTCAACGACTTTGTGATGGTCGATCAGCCGTGCGACGGGCCGTCCGACGATGGCTACCGCGACCAAGGATCCACCGTTATAGACTGCGTGACGCCAGCGGTCGCCTGGGGGCGGTGCGTTGTGCCGGTGATGCTGGCGGACGAACTCCTGGGCGGCGTACCGGCTGATAGCCGCGACCCGCAAGTCGGAGTCGATCACTATCTGGCCACGACTGTCCGAGTTGAAGACCTGGCGACAGTTGATGCCGTAGTGTCGCAAGAGGTCGGCCAGGTAGCCGCGAACGGTGCCGCCATCGGACTGGTTCAAGTCCTCGACCACCTCCTGCCACAGCTTGTCGCAGCAAGTCTCAATGCTGAACTCGCGGTCGTTCCAGACCTCTAGGATGTCGACGAACTCTTCCTCGCCGCACCAGTAGCAGGTCGGGGTCACGGTGCTATGGTCCCTGGGTGTGATGAGCATTTGTCGCAAGGCCAGATGTTGCGAGCGTAGTTGCCGCATTCGTGCACCTCTTCGTGACCGTGGCCGTCTGCGAACGGAACCTTGATGACCGGACACTGGGGCAGCCCCAGCCGTTGCTCCTCGGTCGGTGGCTGCGGCTGGGGCCGATTGATCCACACTACCTCGGCGTTCCCACTGCGGTTGGGGAGTAGGCCGCTCATTAGATCACCGCCGATATGCCGTGGCCGACAACTTCGATGTCCAGCGCCCACGGCTGACTGAAGTGGAGCTGTTCGCCCGTGTCCCTGCACTCCCCAGTGAACGGTTGGTCTAGGTCAGTGTCTGCGTCTACAATGACGCGAACGGTGACGCCTATGTGATAGATCTCTAGGATCTTGGTGCTGGTGGGGATCGTCATTCCCCCTCCTGGTATAGGCTATAGATAGCTTCTACATCCCGCTTCCACTGTTCTAGCCTGCCCTCATGCTTCAACGCTATCCGCTCACTTGCTACATCTTTCTTGAGGGAACGCTTGAGGACGGGCTTCGATTCCTGAAGAGCAGCCGCCAGCTTATGGATTGGTAGTCGCATCTCTAGACCCTCCCTGGCTTGAGTTCGTGGGCCAGATCTCTGAAAGGCTTTGGCGAGAAGTACATATCACGTTCGATGCCTAGCCCGAACGCACCTCTGACCCCCTCAAGCTCGTCAATAGATGCATAGCCAAGCTCGTCGTAGTCCGGCGAGATCGGGCTGACTACCCAGCCGAATGCGAGCCGCTGCTCTGGTGAGTACTCCATCATATAGAACGTGTAGCGTCCGGTCGGATCGAAGAACTTTGCTACGACGGTT
>CAYWBJ010000224.1:0-7226 GCA_964456165.1 uncultured Gemmatimonadaceae bacterium
TGCAGAACGCGAAAGTCGGTCGAATCCGCCTGCAGGTAAGCCACCAACCGCTGGCTCACCCGTACCTCCGGGGCCCGCTTGTCTGGGTCGAGCAGCAGCACGAACTGCTTGTCGATGCGCCAGGTGTCGACGATGACGACGGTGAGGACCACCGTGGCGAAGACCGTCCGCGACCCCTTCCCGTCCAGCCAGAACCAGGTGCCACCAGCGAGGACGGCCAAAAAGGCCAGCGCCGTGAGCGCCCCGCTCTGCAGCGCCGGGATGTTCGCCCGCATCGCCGCCTCGGCGGGAGCGGGGATGTCGACCCACAGGAGGGTGACCCAGAGGTCGAGGAACTCCCTCGTCGCCAGGGCCACGACGAACAACAGCAGGGACGCGGCACCAACGCCGATCGCCATGTTGCGCTTCCAGACCGCGTCCACTTCCCGCGCCAACACCCGGTCGAACCCGAAGGCGGACACGGCACAGGTGGCAAAAGCGAAGAGGAATGCGATCATGCCTATGGTGCGCATGTCGCTGACACCGGGCACGACGTAGTAGAACAGGCGGAACAGGGGCGTGTGGGTGCCTAGTGAGAACAGGAGGGTGATGGCAAAGATGCTCAGCATGGCGGCGATGCGGTAATCGGAGCGCAGCCGCGCCAGGCCGATGACGGCGAAGAACAGCATTGCCATGCCGAAGTACTCGGCGTTCCACTTGCCCCCGTTGCGGCCCCAGTAGTGACTGCCGCTCGTCGAGTTAAAGTGCACGAACTCGGGGACGACCAGTGACGCGATCTCTTCCGGGTGCAGCGACCAGGTGGCCGCGAACTGCTCTATGCCGGCCTCCTCTCCCTTCCCCTCGCCGCGCTTGGTGTGTTTGCTGCCGTACCAGGCCGGGAACGCGCCCTCGGCGCCGATACCCAGGCCCATCACGATGGTCCCGATGGCCAGAAGACTGCGGTTGAGGGTGCGGCGGCTGTCGCGCTCGCGGCGGTGGGCGCTGATCGTCTGGAACAGAAACAGCAGCCCGAGCCCCCAAAGCGAGTAGTAGACGATCTGGATGTGGGGTGTGTAGATCGCCAGCCCGATCGCCGCCGCTGCCGCCAGGAAATAGGGCCAGCGCAGCGTCTCCAACCCGCGGTGCAGCCCCCAGGCCATGAGCGGGAAGAACGCGATCGCCGACATCTTGGCGTACTGGCCGGCGAGGGTGAACGACAGTGTCATCGGAGCGCAGGCGAAGCCGGTGCCCACGATCAGCGCAGTCAGCGGCTTGACCTGCAAGCTGCGGGCAAACAAGTACATGAACCAGCCGGCGGTGAACATCGCCAGCACGAAGCGCCAGCCGTAATACCGGTGGGCCGAGGTAAAGAGGTAAATCAGGTGGGCGGGGAAATAACGCGGCCGTAGCTCGTTGGAGTCGGGCATACCGCCGAGCCGGTGCCGCCATTCGCCGGAGGGAATGGCCTCGATCTTGTCAAGCAGCGGCTCCGTACCCTTGTCGTAATCGGTACCGACATCGGTGCCGAAGATGACGTCGTCAGTGAAGACGAACCCGGCGAAGTAGACGATGCTGAGCACGGCGAAGAACAGCGCCGGTACCCACTTCGACTGCAGGTAGCGCTCCAGCTGCGTGGTTTCCTCTTGCATCGGTTGTCGGTCGGAGGATGGGGAATTCACCGAAGTATAGGCCGGTCCCGCGAATTCTTCCAGCGCGACTCTTGCTATCGGGATCGCGCAATCGCTCGAGCCTGCCCTAGTCCCGCTTTTTGTGCCAGATCTTCTCGAAGCTGTCCTGCGGCCGGAAACCGAGGATGCTCCCGGCCTTCTCGTTGGAGTACTGCCGGTGGGGTAAATCGCTGAAGATGTTGAAGACCTCACATTTCGAAGGCAGCTTGGCCAACTCGACGTCCAGCGCCAGACGGAAGGCTTCGCCGGCGTCGCGCCACGACGTGGTGAAGCCGCGCAGGTCAGTCCCTTCCGCCGGGTCGTCGTGGAAGCGGAAGGTGAGGAAGAGCAGGGTGATGACGTGCAGTTCGTGCAGCTCGGTGAAGGTGCGGCAGATTTCCTGGCCCATTCCCTTGGTGATCGGGTAAAGGTCCGTCGTCGTCTGGGCCGGCACGTCGGGATGGATTTCGAAGTCGAAGGCGGTGTATGGTTTTCCCTGGATGGCGTAGTGGGGCCCGGTGTTGATCACACGCTCGATCCCGTGCTCGACGGCCGCCCGCATCACGTTGTAGGTGCCACGGGTGTTCACGTCGAAGGCCAGCTGCCGATCGTAACGCAGGACGGCCAGGTTGACGATGGTGTCGACGCCCGCGGCCGCGGCCATCACTTGATCGAGTGAGGCGGCGTCGACCTGGCGGGACTCATGTTTGGTCTCGATCGGCACCACGTCGGTGATCAGCAGCTCATGGTAGGGCTCCAACGCCTTCTCCACGTGCGGCCCCATCATGCCGTGGCCACCGAGGATCAGTACCCGCACCGGCGCACCGACCCGCGTCGAGAAAAACCAGCCCTCATCCTCAGCTCTTCTTGTGCCATGCTTTCTCGAAGCAGTCGCGTGGCGCGAAACCGAGGAGCCGCTTCGCTTTCTCGTTGCTGAACTTCCGGTGCGGCAAATCGCCGAAGATGTTGAAGGCCTCGCAGCGGGAGGGCAGCGCGGCCAGGTCCACCTCCAGTGCCAGCCGAAAGGCCTGGCCGACGTCGCGCCACGAGGTGGTGAACGGGGTAATGTCCTCGGCCTTGCGGTCGTCGTCGTGGAAGCGCAGGTGGAAGAACAGCAAGGTGATCACATGAAGGTCCGGATGATTCTCGGTGAAGACGCGGCAGATCTCCTGACCCAGCCCCTTGGTGATCGGGTAGAGGCCGGTCGAGGTCTGCGGCGGCACGTCCGGATGGAGGTCGTAGTCGAAGTCGGTATAGGGGTAGCCCTGGATGGTGAAGTGGGGTCCGCTGTTGACGACGCGCACGATGCCGTGTTCCAGCGCCGCCCGCATCGCGTTGTAACAGCCGCGCGTGCTGACGTCGAAGGCTAGCTTGCGATCCTCCCGCAGCACGGCAAGGTTGACGATGGCGTCCATCCCTTCGGCCGCCGCCACCACCTCGTCCAGGCTCGAGGCATCCAGCTGCCGCGTCTCGTGCTCGTCGGTGATCGGCGTCACCACGTCGGTGACCAGGAGCTCGTGGTGCGGGCCCAGGGCCTCTACCACAGCCGGCCCCATTCTGCCATGTCCCCCAAGAATCAGCACCCGCATCAGCCACCCCCCGCGCCGGCCGGCTGGAACTGCGGCGCAAAGCTCAGGTCACGCTTGGCCCGGTCGATCAGGAAGCGCGCGCCGGAAAACTCCGACTGCACGTGATAGATGGCCCAGGTGTCCGCCGGCGCCGCCAGAGCCCCGGCAATCGCCTGCACCGCATCGTCGATCTCGAGCCAACTGGTATCGAGCGACTGACCGGCTGCCGCTTCCGCCTTCACCAGCGTCCCGAGGCGCAGCAGGGTGACGTTGATCCGTCGCTCGCGCGCGTATTCCCTCACCGTGAACTCGCCGAGATGTTTGGCCAGTACCTCCACCTCCGTCGTGGGCGCCGGCCGCCACCACTCGGTCACTGTCCACGCCTCATCGTGCTGCTCGAACAGCCGCAGGGTGCTGGCGTAGATGGCGTGGGGCACGCCCGCATTCGCCGCCGCGTTGAAGAGGTTATAGGTACAGCGGGTCTGAAAGTCTATAATCCGGCTTTCCCGCCGTTCCGCTGCCGCCAGCGCGCCCATCGGCAACTCGGCCACGTGCACGATCGCCTCGACGCTCTCGACCAGGGCGTCGGTCTCCTCGCCGTGCCCCAGGTCGCAGAGCACAAACTCGTGATCGGTCTCCACCGGCACCAGATCCGTGAGGCGCAGCTGGTGCTCAGCGCTCAACACCTCGGCCAGGCGCTGCGCCAGCGGCGCGGCAGCCGAGGTAATCAGAATCTTCATCTGTCTGTCCCCGTTGTTGCGGTTGGCTTGGTCACAATGCGCTGGGTCGCGCCGTGGCGGATCCGAACTGTGGCTCTCGCCGGCGTCGATCTCCTTCCCTTATCTTCTGCCGATCGCTGCTGACACACCCGAAAAAAGCAACTCTTCCCATACGGCGCCACACAAGAGGGACAGCGATGATCGTCGACGTCCACAGTCACTGCCTGCAACCCGACCACATCTCCGCGCCCGGCCAGCGCGCCTTAGAGGCGGTCGGCTATGCACCCATGCAGCCCTACTCCCTCGACGACTACCTCGAAGCGATGGAGCCGGTTGACCACGCCATTCTCTTCGGCGTCCGCGCCGTTGCCAACGGCCACATCAGCCCCAACAAGATGATCGCCGATTGGGTGCGGCGGGCGCCGGAGAAGCTGATCGGCTTCATGGCCATCGACCCGATGGAGGGAGATTACCTCGACCAGATAGATCGTGGCGTCGGGGAGCAGGGTCTTCGGGGCATAAAGATCTACCCGACACTGGCCCACTTCGATCCAGCCGACCCCAACGTCTTCGCCCTTTACGAGAAAGCCCAGCGGCTCGGCTTGCCGATCCTGTCGCACGTCGGCGCCCAGCCGAACCCACGGGCGATCCTCGCCTACAGCCAGCCCATCTCTTTCGACACGGTGGCGATGGCCTTTCCCGAGCTGAAGATCATCATCGCCCACCTTGCCCATCCCTGGCAGCGGGATTGCGCCGTGGTAGTGCGCAAGAATCCCAACGTCTTCGCCGACATATCCGGCGTCTGGCACCGCCCCTGGCACGGCTGGGAAGCGATGATGACCATGGTCGAGTGGGGGGTGACCGACAAACTGTTCTTCGGCTCTGATTACCCACTGTGGACACCGCAGGAAGGCATGGACGGGATCCGCCGATTCAATGAGCAGGTCGAGGGAACCAGCCTGCCCCGCATCCCGGAGGAGGTGATCGAGGGTATCTTCCAGCGCAACGCCCTCGAGCTGCTGGGACTGGATTAGCCGGGGTCTCAGGCGCAGGTCGCGGCAGTCCGTTCAGTTGTGCTGGCGGCGGCGGTGGACACGATGAGCAAGGAGAACACCAAAAGCACCCCGGCCAGTTGCACGGCGCTGGTGGTCACGATGTTGAAGCTGGCGTAGAAGAAGAGGAACGCCCACAACCGCGCGCTCCGCCCGACGCCCAGTCCTGAGCGTGAAGTTCACTTGGACGTTCGGGACTACGGGTCGAGCTCTCTCCGAAAAGTGAGGGGACGGGGCCGAATCTTCAAACCGAGTCCCCACGCCCGTGGGCGCGTTCGCGCTCTTTTGATGTACCTGCCCACCCGCAGATTCAGCAGCGGTGCTGATCGGACCACCGGCATTTGCCGTTCTCGCGCAAAAGCACCTATTTCCACCTCGCCACCGATTTCGATGGAGGAAGCAAGGCAATGAGCAGTCCGCTGAAAGCCGAAGACCTCAAGACCTTCTGCGTCGCCGCCATGGTCGACGCCGGCCTGACCCAGGAGGACGCCGAGTTGAGCGCCGAGGTCTTCGTGAAGACCGATACCTGGGGCACGTTCACGCACGGCACCCGCCAAATTCGCGGCCTGATGAAGAACGCCCGGCGCGGCCGCCTGGTCGCCCAGGCCAAGGAGAAGATAGTCAACCAGGGCCCATCGTGGGCCATCATCGACGCCTGCGACGGCATGCCGCCGGCCATCTCCTACCGCGCCGTGGAGCTGGCACTGAAGAAGGCGAGAGAAACCGGTATGTGTTACATCGGCATACGCGGTTCGAGCCACTACGGCGCCGCCGGCTTCTACTCTAACATGATCGCCGAGAACGGCATGGTCGGCATGTCCTTCTGCAACGTCGAGCCCTGCATGACGGTGCCCGGCGGCAAGAGCCGCATCCTCGGCACCAACCCGATCGCCTGGGCCGCACCCACCGGCGGCGGGCGCACGGTCATGCTCGACATCGCCACCAGCGCCGTGGCGGCCACCAAGATCTTCGCCGCCAAGAACGAGGGCCGCAGCATTCCCGACACCTGGCTCGTGGACGACGAAGGGGTGCCGACAACCAACCCCAACGAGTTTCCCGAGAAGGGCTCGCAGCTGCCGATGGCCGGCCACAAGGGTTACGGCCTGGCCGTGCTGGTGGAGATCCTCACGGCAACGATGTCCGGGGCCGCGATGATGAGCGGTGTGCAGAGCTGGGTGGCCGACACCGACGCTCCCTCCAATCAGGGGGCCGCCTTCATCGCCATGAACGTCGCTGCGATGATGCCGGAGGCCGAGTTCCACGCCCGCATGAAGACCATGTGCGACGAGATCAAGCAGGCCGACATGGCCGAGGGTTACGACATCTTCCTGCCCGGCGAGATGGAGTGGAATAACCGCGAGAGAGCGTTGGCCGGGGGCATCGACATGCCGGAGGACGTCCTCATCAGTCTGCGCGGTTTGGCCGAGGACAGCGGTCTGAACCCGGCCGATTACAATCTGGATCTGGGGTGAGCCTTCGTCGAGTTGCCAGGCGCCCGATTGTAGAGCCTGGCGCCTGAACCACTTCGAGCCTGGCGTCCCAGCCAGCTGGCGCGATATCCCGCATTGGCGCCGAACGTCCTCTACGAGCACACCGATCGCGTTTGCCCATGTGGTACGTCGATCGAGCCGAGTACCTGCAAAACGGCTACGTCATCGTCCGCGGCATGATCGCTCCCGAAGAGCTAGACGGGTTGCGCCACAGCTTCGAACAGGTAGTACGGCGCCAACACCCCCGACGGTCCCGCCCCAGGCCGCCCGCCTTTCCAGCCCAGGGTTTTCGAATTCGAGCGGTTCTTCGCCTCGTCGAGCACGGCTGCGGCCGAATTCTGCATGCACGACAGCATCATGGCGACCACCCGCAAGTTGCTGGAGGTGGAGACTGCCGGCCTCGCCTACCTGTATCTGATGTGCAATCCGCTCCGCGACTACGGCCCCTAGTTCTGACACCGCGACCACAGCCACTTCCACGACCCTCTGCACGACATGCAACGGGACTTCCTTGAGAATGGGCCGGACCACCTGCAGTGGAACATCACCCTCTACGACGACGACGTGTTCTGGGTCGTCCCCGGCAGCCACATCCCCCCCAACACCGCGCCCGAGGATAGGCAGCTGGCCGCCGTACCCCACTCTTGTGCCATACCGCGATGAGCCAGCTCCGGGCAGTATGCGCCATACGCCGCTGCCCGACAGCGTCGGCGTCGACCTGAAGGCCGGCGACGGTGTCGCCTACGACACC
>CAYWBJ010000225.1:0-5588 GCA_964456165.1 uncultured Gemmatimonadaceae bacterium
CTCTATCCGGACGACATGATCGCCCAGGAACCAGAGCGCTTCTTCGCCGCGGAGCTGGTGCGGGAAGCGGCCTTCAATAACCTGGAAGAGGAAATCCCCTACGCGGTCAACGTCGTCGTCGAGGAATTCAAGGAGCGCACCGACCTCACCTATGTGCGAGCCGTGATCTTCGTCGAAAGGGAATCCCAGAAGGGTATTGTCATCGGGCGCCGAGGCACCCGTCTGCGGACCATCGGTAAGCAGGCGCGAGCCCAGATTGAGGAGCTAGTCGACGACAAGGTCTACCTCGACCTGTGGGTGAAGGTGCGCAGCGACTGGCGCAACCGGGAGAAGGATCTGAAGGAATTCGGCTTCCGCTGACCAAACCCGCAATCACCGGAAGGAACGACAAATGCAGGTACTAGTAGTGGGCAAGGGTGGCCGCGAGCATGCCATCGCCTGGAAGCTGGCCCAGAGTCCAGGCGTCAGCAGGGTATTCGCGGCGCCCGGCAGTCCGGGGATCGCTGAAGTGGCCAAGTGCGTACCAGACCTCGCCGCGCCCGCCACCGCCGAGGGTGTAGCGCAACTGGCCGACTTTGCCGTGGCAAGGGGCATCGACCTGACCGTCGTCGGACCGGAGGACATGCTCAGTGCCGGAATCGTAGACGCCTTCCGCGCCCGCGGCCTGAAGATTTTCGGGCCGACCGCGGCGGCGGCCCGACTGGAGAGCAGCAAGCGTTTCGCAAAGGATCTCATGCGGCGGCTGGACGTTCCGACGGCCGCCTATGCCGTCTTCGACGACAGCGCGGCCGCGGCAGCCTACGTCCGTGAGCGGGGCGCACCGATCGTGGTCAAGGCCGACGGTCTGGCCGCCGGCAAGGGGGTTATCGTCGCCCATACCGAGGCCGAGGCCGAGAAGGCCATCGACGCTATCATGAAGCACAGGGCGTTTGGCGACTCCGGCCGCGAGGTCGTGATCGAGGAGTGCATGGAAGGCGAAGAGGCCTCGCTGTTTGCCGTCGCAGACGGCGAGCGCTACGTGCTGCTACCAACGGCGCAGGATCACAAGGCCATCTTCGAGGGAGACAAGGGCCCAAACACCGGCGGCATGGGGGCCTACTCACCCGCCCCGGTCCTGACGCCTGAGATGGTCACCCAGTGTGAGGAGCGCATCATCAGCCCGGTCCTCGCCGGCATGAATCGAGACGGCAACCCGTTCCAGGGCGTGCTCTACTGCGGCCTGATGTTCACGCCCGAGGGTCCAAAGGTCGTGGAGTTCAACGTCCGCTTCGGCGATCCGGAGGCCCAGGTAGTACTGCCGCTGATAAAGACGGATCTGTTCGAACTGCTGGAAGCCGCCACTGCCGGCCGGCTCGATGAGATCGACATCGAAGTCCACCCGGGTGCCGCGGTCTGCGTGGTCATGGCTTCCGGGGGATATCCCGATTCCGGCTACGCCACCGGCGTCCAGATCAGCGGTTTGGAGACCTTCGCCGGACGAGAGGATCTGGTCGCCTTCCACGCCGGCACACGACGCGACAACGGCAGGCTGCTCACCGACGGTGGCCGGGTGCTGGCCGTCACAGCCCGTTCCGCCACAGTGGCCGAGGCGGTGAACCTGGCTTACGAGGGCGTGGACAGCATAAGCTTCGACAACGCCTACTTTCGCCGCGACATCGCCCACCGCGCTCTGAATCGTACCTAGCCACGGGAGCCGCGCACAATAAGGGGGCGGCCGATTAACGGATCGCTCGCCCCCCTTGCCGTGCTGCTGGAAACACCTGCCCTAAGCGATGGTGTCGATAACCTCCCGACGACCCGATGCGCCATCCGCTTCGCTGGTTTCAGCCTGTGTCTGTGCCTCGGCCTGGGCCTGGACAGCCCCATCGTTCTGGCGCTGCTGCGCGGCCTGCTGCTCACGGCTGGCCTGCGCTTCCGCCTGACGCTGCTCGCGGGCGACCTCGGCCTCGGTCCGGCGCCGGTCGCGGGCCGCCTGCGCCTCGGCCTGGCGCTGCGCCCGCCCTTCAACCTGCTGCTGACTGGCGTCCGGCTGCGGGGCCCTGGTCTGGGCCGCCTGCTGCGCGCCGCCTGATCCAGTCACTTCGGACATCTCGATAGCCTCCTTGTCCCTGCTGAAAATCCTCCTTGATGCCGGAAAATATACTTTTTCAGGAGGACCAAATCAAGAATCTGGAGCGCCTGCGACGCCTGTTTGACAGCCCGTAGGCCCCCGGTATATTCGGGGAAACCGGCTCCCAGCGTCCAGCCTCCGCGTCCTGCCACTCCCCACTGGAGACATCCGCATGCCCGCCGACGTCCTGCGCCTGCGCAACATGCGCTTCTTCGCCCACCACGGCCTGTACCCCGAAGAGAACCGGCTCGGTCAGCGGTATGAGGTCGACGTCGACCTTATCGGCGATCTAGCTGCCGCCGGGCGCACCGACGACGTCACCCTGACCGTCAACTACCCCAAAGTGTATGAACTGGTCGAGCGCACGGTCTGCGGCACCCAGTACAAGCTAGTCGAGGCCCTGGCCGAGGGGGTCGCGGCCGCGATCGGCGCGCGTTTCGCCCCGATCGAGCTGGTCGTCCGGGTGCGCAAGCCCGACCCTCCGGTCGCTGCCCAGTTCGACGGCGTAGAAGTGGAAATCCACCGAACGTATGGCTGAGACCGCCTACATCGGCATCGGCTCGAATCTCGGCGACTGCCTGAGCTACCTTCGGGGCGGCATCGCCGGATTAGTCGGGATCGACGGCGTGCAGCTGCGGGAGACCTCTTCGATCTACGTCAGCGCACCGATCGGATCGGTGCCACAGCCAGACTTCCTCAACGCCGTCTTCTCGATCGACACGACCTTGCCGCCAGCCGATCTGCTCAGCGCCATGCGCTCCGTCGAGGACCGCCATGGCCGCGAGCGTTCGACTCACTGGGGCCCCCGAACGCTGGATCTCGATCTGCTCCTGCAGGGAAACCGCCGGATCGACGAACCCGACCTGCAGCTGCCCCACCCGCACATGCTCGACCGCTGTTTCGTGCTGGAGCCGTTGTGCGAAATCACGCGCGGCCTCCACCACCCCACCACCCATCAGCCCCTCGAGTCCCACCTCAGCGCCCTAGACTGCAGCTGTGGGCTCCGTCAATTCGAAGCCACGCTCTCCTGGCCATAGCACCATGAACCCCGCTGGTCTCTTTCGGCTGGCAACGGCGCTACAACAACCAGGCCAATCAGCTGCGCACGCCGGGCGGGCGCTGGAGCGAGACCGACGCAGGCCTTGCCGAGACCGAGGGGATCAAGGCCTTTAGCGTCGGCGTCTCGCTGCAGTCCGCCATGCAGCGGCGGTGAAATACAAGGTTGGTTGCTTAGCGGCACACAACCTACCGGACCAGGCTGATGGAGCGACTGAACCGCACATGCAGTGCCTGCAGCACGACCTTGTAGATGCCGCTGGCGACGGCGGTCCCGTTTTCGGCACGACCGTCCCAGAGTACCTGATGGATACCGGCCGACCAGTCGGCACGCGTCAAACGGCGAACGCGCTGCCCCAGCACGTCGTACACCACCACTTCGACAGGCGAGGCAGAGCCGAGCTCGAACTGGATCCGCACCTGGCTGTTGAAGGGATTGGGGAAGACGCGCAGGTCGAACGCTTTGCCCAGCCCTGTCGGCGGCGGCGGCGCCACGGCTGTGGGGATTTCAACCGTCTCCGCCGACAAGGTGAAGAACCCACCCTGTGCCGATGAGCGCCCCACGCTCACGACCACCGTGTCGACGGCGGCAATTCGAATTTCTCCGTCCTCTTCGTCGATCAGGGAGAGAGGCTCGAGCTGGGATCCTCCGGCCCCCACCGAGTGCACCCACACAGTGAACTTGCCCGGCGGCTGACCGTTGAACTCCAGCCTGAGCGGCCCCTTCGGCAACAGCATCAGATGACTGCCGCCCCATTGGGCGGCGACGACGCTGAGCCAATTCTCGAAGGGCACATCCGGGGGTGTAGAGACCGCCGGACGGCGGCCGCGAGTAGCGGTGTAGCCGGCCTCGCCGGCGGCCGCGTAGGTCGCGGCAATCCAATCTCCCCAGACCTGCTTGAAGTCGCGGTCGATCCCGCCCGCTTGCAGGGCGTCGTCGATGCCGAACTGCCCGTTGCGGGGCTCGGCGACCAGATCCCCGATCAGCTCCTTCCCGTACCGCTCTGCGAGGTACGAGGTGAACAGGTAGGTGGAACCGTAGTTGTAGGCCTGGTTGGACCAGCCGGTCAGATCGACGCTGGGATTCTGCAGGTATGCCGGCACCATGCTGGTGTCGATCTCCGGATAGCCAGCGAGTTCCTCAGCGTAACCGGACAGTCCCTCGTTTATCCAGACCTCCTCGTCGGTGTCGAAGCCCCAGTGGATCAGGTGCTGAAACTCGTGCGCCAGAGTGCCCGCGGCTCGGGTCTGGCGCAGCCAGACCTCGTCAGCATCCAGGAAGAGAGCGTCCCGACGCAGGTCGGGGTCGGCGTGGGACGAGACGGCACGGTCGAAGAAACCCAGGATGTTGCCGACACCGGTGTCCAGAACGACGATAAAGATCCGCGGGTCGCCATCCGCATCGAAGGGCTCGCCAAAGGTCGCCGCCCCCAACTGGTAGATGCCGCGCCCGGCGTCCGCCGGGGTGGACACTTCGAACTGGCTGGCAAGCGCCGCAGCGTGATGCCCGAGTATCGGTCCGCCATTCTCGTCCCACATGCTGTCCTCGACGAACACATAGGCACGCTCGCCGACGTGCCGGCAGGTGGCGGCCATCATGCTGCTGCGGTTGAAGACGTCGAATTCGAGCCGGGTACCGACCGCGATATGTTCCGTCCGGGGGGCGAGCGCAACCCGGGCGGCCGGAGGTTCGAGACCCTGTGATGCCCGGTAGCGCTCGACCTGCCTGGAGCCACAGAGGCGGGCATCAGCTGCCACAGCCGCGAGCAGCGTCAAGGCCAGCAGCACGGACGCAAGCCGGCGACGGCGCTGCGAACGCGCTTGGATTGTTGGGGCAAGAAGGTAGGGAGGAGTGACTCGCATGGTTCGGTCGAGCGACACAAGCCTGGCCGGCCTCAGAACAGCCGGCGCAACCTTATGCCAAGACCGTCGGGCGGACCGGCCAGTTCCAGGGCAAGGTGGCCTTCGTCAACCTGTTTGCTCGCCGGCGCCTCGGCGCCCTGCAAACGCCTGGCTGTCCGGGCGGCGTGAATGGCGGCGGCCAGGTGATTTATCACCATGAGGCCGGTAGCGAACAGCGCCTGCCGGTGCACGCTCTCGCTGTCGTTGCGCAACGAGCGGTAGCGGCGCCGCGAGCGCTGGGCGTCCCACTGCCAGCCGAACGCGGCACCGGCCGGATAGAGATCCGCCTCCGCCCCCTCCTCGCGACGGGCGAACTGGTTGTGCTCCAGGCGGCTGTCGTAGAAGCCCAGATCGTCGAAGTAGCGCCTGTCCTTTCCCACCGGGCGAGCGCCAGCATGGTCGGCGGCATAGGTCCGGTAATGCTCGCGGCGGATGGCGCTCAGTCGCTGCATGCCGAAGTAGCCAGCCCAGAGGCCCAGGTCGACGGCGAAGAACCGGAGAGCGCTCTGGTCGGCCCCGG